>JACRCT010000110.1 GCA_016218885.1 Deltaproteobacteria bacterium
CGAGCTGCGGCAGCTGCTTGCCCTGTGGCGCGAGAGCGGCACCATCGCCGGCCTCGAGGACCTGCTCTGGTCGTGCGCCCAGCGGCGTGGGCGCATCGTGCCTGGATATGACCGCGCCCAGCTCGACCGCATCGTCGCCGGCCTGGGCCAGCGCTCTTCGGCCGAGCGCTTCCTTCCGCTCGTGCATGGTCGCGCGCGCCCGAACGTGGCCTTGGCCCTCGACGCCGTCTTCGCGGCTCTCGAGTCCTTCAAGGCCGACCCGGCCCTGCTCGCAAGCTTTCGCAAGCTCCGCGAGGTCTACGACGGTGTCACGGCGCTGAGCAGCCAGCCGCCAGCGCTCGACTACGCCCGGACCCATCTGGAGAAGGCCTCCGCGAAGAGCCCCGAGCTGGCGGCATTCGCGCAGGACTTGATGGCGCTCGACGAGGCCATCCCCAAGCCTCAGGCGCTGGTCGTCGACAGCTTCTCCCCCAAGGTCGCGGCGCGCCTGGCCGATCTCAAGCGGGCACAGGGGCGCTTCGACTTCCAGGACATGCTGGCGCTGGTGAACGAGGCGCTCGCGGGCCCGCGAGGGCCGGCGCTGGTGGCGGCGCTGCGCGCGCGCTTCACCCATGCGCTCATCGACGAGTTCCAGGACACCGACGAGGTGCAGTGGAGCATCTTCCGGCGCGTCTTCTTCGAATCGCCCGACCACCGGCTCTTCCTGGTCGGCGACCCCAAGCAGGCGATCTACGCCTTCCGCGGCGCCGACGTGCACACCTACCTGGACGCGCGGCGCGAGGTGGTGGCCCGGTCGGGCCCTCCCGCGGTGCTCGCCGACAACTTTCGCTCCACTGCGCCGCTGCTCGCGGCTTGCGAGCAGCTCTTCCAGGACGGCTTCTTCACCGGGGAGATCGGCTTCACGCCGGTGGGCTGCGGCCGCAAGGAGCTGGCCTTCGTCGACCCTGCGGGGCGCGCGCCGGTGCACGTCTTCGTCACCGGCAGCGACTCCTCGGGCAAGCAGAAGGTCTATCCGCGGCTGGGGCCGGCGATCGCCGGCGAGATCCGCCGGCTGGTCGATCCCCCGACGCCCGCCCGCTTCAAGGGCGAGCAGCTGCGCTATCGCGACGTCTTCATTCTGGCCCGCGGCGCGGCAGACCTGGGGCTCGTGGCGAACCACCTGCGCGAGGCGGGCGTTCCCTTCTCCTTCTACAAGCAGGAGGGGCTCTTCCAGAGCGCCGAGGCGCAGGCGGTCGAGGATCTGCTCGCGGCGGTGGCCGACCCTTCTGACCGGGCGCGCCGCTATCGCGCCTGGATGACCCCGTTCTTCGGCCTGGCGCTGGCCGAGGCGGTCCGTGCCGCCGAGGTCGCCGAGGACGACCCGCTGGTGCGTCGCCTCCACGACTGGAATCGGCTGGCGACCGGCCGTCACCACGAGAAGCTCTTCGACGCCCTGCTCGAGGACTCCGGCCTCGTGCGCCGGCTGGTCCTGTTCGAGCCCGGCGAGCGCTCGCTGACCAACTACCTGCACATCCTCGAGGTCCTGCGCGAGCAGCACGTCATGCGCGGCGCCTCGGTGGAGGAGATGGTGCAGGATCTGCGCGCCTTCCGGCAGAAGACGCGCCAGCCCCCCGGCCAGAACGGCAACCTGCAGCGCCTCGAGACCGAGCGCGACGCGGTGCAGTTGCTCACGATGCACATGTCCAAGGGGCTGGAGGCGCCGGTCGTGTTCCTGGTCGGCGGCTACAACAAGCCTCCGCGCAGCGACGGGTTGCGCACGCTGCATTGGCCTCCTGCCGGGCCCGATCGCGAGCGCCTGAACCTGCTGGGTGGGACGCCCCGGCGCCTCGCGGCCCAGGCCGATCTCGAAGACGCCGAGGAGGACCAGCGGCTGCTCTACGTGGCGCTCACCCGTGCTCAGGGGCGGCTCTATCTGCCCTTCGTGGGCACGCGGGAGGGGCAAGGGGCCCAGAGGGTGTTCGAGGGGCCCCGAAAGAAGAAGATGACCGGGCCCTACGCCCAGGTGAACTCTCGGCTAGAACGCATTCTCGCGGGAGCGCCCGAACCTTCCCAGCTTCCCCGGCCCGATGCGCTCTTCTCCTATGAGCTGCTGGGCGAGCCAGGCTGCCACGAAGCCTCCTCGGATGCCGGCGCCACAGGCGCAGCCGACGCTCCTCCCCGGATCGAGCCTGGCGCGGTCGCACTCCTGCAGATTCCGCCATCCGCGGATCTCGCTCCCTTGCGGCGTCGTCACGCCGGCTTCCTCACCACCTCCTTCACGGGGCTGCGCGATCGGATGGAGAGCCCCGCCGCCGACGAGAAATCGGAGAGCCACGACGTCACACCTCCGGGCGAAGACGAGCTCCCGGGGGGGGCGGCCTCGGGCTCTTTCCTGCACGAGCTGTTGGCGCGCATCCCCCAGCAGATCGCCGCCCGCTGCCGGACGCCGGAGGCGCTCTTCGCGGCCCCCGAGGTCGCTCGGCTCGTGAAGCTCTGGGCGGGGCGCTGGGGCATCGCCGAGCGCTACCTGCCGCACGCTGGGCGGCTGGTGCACGCCGCGCTCACGACCCCCATCGCCCTGGGCGAGGGGCGGTCGATCGGCGGCATCGCGCGCGCGGACAAGCTGCTCCGCGAGATGGACTTCCTCTATCCGATCCCCGAGCAGAGCCATCCGCGCCTGGACCAGCGGCTGGCGCGGGAGGAAGGAGGCAGGCCCCTCGAGATCCGCCGTGGCTTCGTGGTGGGCTTCGTGGACGTGCTCTTCGAGCACCAGGGGCTGACCTACTTCGCCGACTGGAAGAGCAATTGCCTCGCCGGGTTCGACGCGCAGCACGTGGGGGACGAGGTGAGGAAGGTCTACGCGCTGCAGGCCGAGATCTACACGCTGGCGCTGGTGAAGATGCTGGGCATCGCTGGCGAGCAGGCGTATCGGTCGCGCTTCGGCGGGCTGCTCTTCCTGTTCCTCAGGGGGCTCAAGCCCGATGGCGAAGGGGTGTACTTCCGGCGCCCGTCATGGAGCGAGGTCCTGGGCTGGGAGCGCCGCCTGCTCGAGCTCGACCTCTCGTCCGGAGGTGTCGCTTGAGCGCGTCGCGAAGGCCGGTACGGCTTTGGCCTTGGGGAACGGTGGCCGCCGCGTTCAGCGAGGCGCGGGGGCGGTCGATCGCCTCCAGCGCGCGCGACCCGCGCCTGCCGAAGTCGCTGGCCGAGGCGGTGGCGAGCTTCGACATCGACGAGGGGCTGCTCTACGAGGTGTGGGAGCTGCTGCGCTGTGCCCCCGGGTTGGAGCCGCAGAGCCAGGCCGCGCTGGCCTACCTCGCCGCGGCGTGCCTGCTCTCGGCGCGGCGCGGGAGCACGCGGCTGCCGCTGGAGGCGTCTCAGATCGACCCGATCCTCTCGCAGCTCGGAGCCCACCGCGGGGACCGGGCCCACCTGCGCGCGCTGCTGAACGCCAAGCCCGGCGAGCGTGGCGGGGCAGAGACGCTCCTCGGGTCGGGCGACGAGTACAAGCCGTTCATCGTCGACGACGGGTGCCTGTACCTGCACCGCATGCGCTCGTTCGAGACGCGCCTGGCCGATGCGCTGCGCGCGAGGATGGACACCCCCCCCGATCCTCCCCCGGGGCTCGCAGCAGCCTTCGACGAGGTGCTGGCGCGACCCGCCCGGAGCGACGCCGGTCCGATGCGTCTCTCCGGCGAGCAGGAGCGCGCGGTCCTGGCGGCGCTGCACCTTCCGCTGGCGGTCATCACCGGTGGCCCGGGCACCGGCAAGACATCGATCGTCGTGACCCTGCTGCGCGTGCTCGCGCGGATGGGGGTGGCGCTCGAGTCGATCGCCCTGGCCGCCCCCACCGGCAAGGCCGCCGACCGCATGGAGCGCTCCATCGAGCGGGCACTCAAGAGCATCGAGCCGCTCGAGGGAGCCGATCGTGCGCTGCTCGAGCGCTGCCCCAAGCCGCTGACCCTGCACCGGCTGCTGGGCTATTCGCCGTCGGGCGATCGCTTCCGGCACCACGAGAACAACCCGCTCGCCGAGAGGGTGGTCATCGTGGATGAGTGCTCGATGATCGACCTGTTTCTCATGGACCGACTGCTGCGCTCGGTCGATTCCCGCGGGCGCCTGGTGCTCCTGGGCGACGCGGATCAGCTTCCCTCGGTCGAGGCCGGCGCCGTCTTTCGTGATCTCGTGCCGGAGCGGGGCGGGGTCGGGGCCAAGAGCTGGGACGGCCTGGTCCGTGCGCCGCTACCCCCGAGCGGGCCCGCCGTCGAGTCCACCGCCGATCTCCGGGAGGGCGTGGCGGTGCGCCTGACACGCAGCTATCGGCAGGACGATCGGGATCCCGAGGGCCGGCAGATCCTCGATGCGGCTGCGCTGGTTGTGGCCGGCTCCACGGGCGAGCTTCTGACCCGAGTCACCCGGCGCGAGTCCGCGGGAGAGGTCGAGTTTCGGGGAGTGGAGCTGGTCCCCGCCACGTCGCCCGCCCAAAGGGACGCGATGATCGAGCGCTGGTTCCAGGCGCGTGTCCGGCCAGCCCCCGAGCTTTCCGAGCTGTGTGCCCGGACCTATCGCTTCGATGACGAGGGCAAGGTGCCGGAGGAGGCGAGAGAGGCGCTCGAAAAGCTGGCCAGGCACTTCGAGCGCTCCCGCGTGCTGTGTGTGACGCGAGGCGAAGGGCGGGTCACCGGCACGGCGGCGATCAACGGCTCGTTGCGTGGGCTCTGGCTCGAGATGCTGGGCATCCCCGAGGGCCGGAAGGCCCCGCCGTTCACGCTGGGCGAGCCGGTGATGGTGGAGCGCAACGACTATGGCCGCGGCCTGTACAACGGCGACCAGGGGCTGATGCTCAAGGTGCAGGAGCATGAGGGGCGGGCCTCGGCGCGGGCGGTCTTCGCGCGCCGTGGGGGCTGGGCGGCGTACGCGCCGGACAGCGCTGAGGGCCTGTCTGTCTGCTTCGCGATGACCGTGCACAAGGCGCAGGGCTCGGAGTACGACTCGGTGCTGCTGGTCCTGCCCGACGAGGACATCCCGCTGCTGACCCGGGAGATCCTCTATACGGCCATCACCCGCGCACGGCGCTCGGTGGTGATCCTCGGCGATCCCGAGGTCCTCGAGGCCGGGGTCGGGCGGCCGCTGGTGCGCTGGTCAGGAGTAGGGGCGCGGCTGGCCAAGGTGCAGAAGCGTCGCAGGGCAGGGTAGGGTGCGGCGCCTGGAGGGAGACGAGAGCCACGGCAGGGGGGGCTTGACCATGTACCAAATCAAGGGCCAAATTTGGGACATGAAGCTCACCGAAGACATTCGCCCCATCACTCAGCTCAAGACCCGCGCTGCTGAGCTTGTTCGCTCGGTTTCCCGGTCTCGACGTACGGTCGTCATCACCCAGCATGGCGAAGCCCGGGCCGTCCTCCTGGATGTCGCCACCTACGAGGCGCTCCGTGACGCGGCCTTGATGCACAAGCTCATCGGTCAGAGCGAGGCCGCAATCCAGCAGGGGCGTACGGTCCCGCAGAAGACCGCCTTCGAACGCGTGCGAAGGCGCAAGCACAAGCCCTGAGGCTCCATCCGGATGCTCCGGCGAACCATCGAATGGGCCGAGCCTGCGGTCGAGGATCTTCGGCGTCTCTACGACCACCTTTGGGCTCTCAACCCCGGGGCGGCCGACCGAGTCCTCGACCGCATCGAGGCTGCGGCGAGCCGTCTCGAGACTCTGGCGGAGCGCGGCCGGCTCGTGCCCGAGCTCGAAGACTCCGGGACCACCGCCTACCGCGAGCTCGTCGAAAAGCAATACCGGATCATCTACCGCATCCAGGACGACCGAGTGCTCATCGTGGCCGCGCTGGACGGGCGTCGTGACCTCGAATCGCTGCTCCTCGAGCGGCTGCTTGCGGCTCCCAAAGCGCGGCGCCACTGACGCACGGAAGAGAGGCCCTCCGGAAGAGATCGGGCCTCGCGTTCCTGAGGGTATCCCGAAGGGTCGCCCATAGCCTGTCCCGAGCTTGCCGAGGGGCTCGGGGCGACCGCAGCGGCGCAACTGGCCGAGGTTGTGAACGAGGTCCGGCGTGGGCGGTGTTGCTTGCGCTCCCGGTTGTTGGACGGGGACCACGGTGGATGGCGGCGAAGGCCTTTCTCGCTGCAAGGGGGTGACCGTCAGCGGTTCTCGCTCGGGACACCGATCTCCAGAGCCAGCTCGATCATCTGGCCAAAGGAGCGCTGTCGCTCCTCGGCGCTGGTGTGCTCGCCGGTGATGACGTGATCGCTGACGGTGAGCAGCGAGAGCGCGCGGGCCCCGAAGCGGGCGGACAGGGTGTAGAGGGCCGCGGTCTCCATCTCGGCGGCGAGCACGCCATGGCGGATCCAGGTCTGCCACTGCGGGGAATCGTCCGAATAGAAGGTGTCACTGGTGAGGACGTTTCCAAACCAGGCGGTCGCTCCACACCGTGCCACGGCCTGGTGCGCCCGCCGCAGCAGCTCGAAGTCCGCGGTCGGGGCGAAGTCCATTCCGGCGAAGACGTGGCGGTTCATCGCCGAGTCGGTGGAGGCGCTCAGCGCCACGACCAGGTCGCGCACCCGCACCTTCTGCTGCAGCGCGCCGCAAGTGCCCACCCGCAGCAGGACCTTGGCCCCGTAGTCATGGAGCAGCTCGTGCACGTAGATGGACAGCGAGGGCATCCCCATCCCGGTGCTCTGCACCGAGACCCGCTGGCCGCGATACAGGCCGGTGAAGCCCAAGGCGTTGCGGACCTGGTTCACGCGCACCGCGTCGGTGAGAAACCTCTCGGCGATGAACTGCGCGCGCAGCGGGTCTCCAGGCAGGAGCACCACCGGGGCGATCTCTCCAGCTTTGGCTTCCAGGTGCAGGCTCATGACCCTCTCGCTCCGCAGCTTCGTGCGGCATGAGGTTGGCTACCTGACCGTGTCCGCGTCCCCGGGGGAAGGCGGGGAGGGGCCCTCGTCGGGGCCCTCGCTGCGGTCGAGCTTGCGGTAGATGGTGCGCGCGGCGATCCCCAGTAGGCGCGCCGCGAGCGTCTTGTCGCCCTTGGTGTGGCGCAGGGTTTCCTGGATGACCTTGAGCTCGACCTCCTCCATGGGCATCCCGATGGGGATGATGACGTGCCGCTCGCCGCCGCTCGCGCCGCCGCGCGCTGACGCGGGCAGGTCCTCGAGCTCGACCGCGCTTCCCCGGCAGAGCACCACCGCTCTCTCGACGGCGTTCTCCAGCTCGCGCACGTTCCCGGGCCAGGCGTAGGCCTCCAGTCGCTCCAGCGCCGCCTTGGAGAAGCCGGACATGGGCTTCTGGTTCTTCTGGGAGCAGATCTTGAGGAAGTGGTTGGCCAAGAGCGGGATGTCCTCGCGCCGCTCCCTCAGGGGAGGCAGGACGATGGAGACCACGTTGAGGCGGTAGTAGAGGTCCTCGCGGAACTGGCCCTGCTCGACGAGCTTCTTCAGGTCCTTGTTCGTCGCGGCGACGACCCGCACGTCCACGTGGATGTCCGCGTTGCCGCCGACCCGCTTGAAGGACTTCTCCTCGAGAAAGCGCAGGAGCTTGGCTTGC
>JACRCT010000111.1 GCA_016218885.1 Deltaproteobacteria bacterium
CAACGAGCTCTGCAGCGACAACGTGGACAACGACAACAACGGCCACTCCGACTGCGACGACTTCTCGTGCTGCCGCTACGGCCAACCTGCGTCGGGCATCACCGTGTGCACTTCGGGCACCTGCGGCGGCGGGGCCCGGGACGGCGGCACCTCCTCCGGCAGGGACGCCGGAACCAAGCCGGTCCTCACCGAGGTCGAGGCGACCATCGTGCAGATCCGCACTCAGACCTCCGACTACTCCGACGTGACGAGCTTCCCGGCGGTCCCCAAGAAGATCGTGACCATCAAGGACGTGATCGTGGTCGGCAGCTACAAGCACTCGGCCGGCGACGTCGACCTGTACATCCAGGAAGCTGCGGGCGGCGCGCACTCGGGCATCAACGTCAACTACACCCCCGCCGCGGGCGGCACTCCGGCAGCGGTGGGCAAGAAGGTCACCGTGAAGGGCTGCGTCAAGACCAGCTACGGCGTGATGCTGATCCAGTGGTGCGGCGACGCTGACAACACCCAGGCGACGGTGACCGAGACGGGAACCGGGACGGTCCCCACCCCCGACGCCTTCCCGGCCTCCGAGCTGGGCGCCGAGGCGACCACGCACGACGACCATATCGGCCAGCCGATCAGGGTCCAGGATGAGCTGACCGTCGACTCGGCGACCGCCGACGAGTGCAAGGGCAGCAACGGCTCTTTCTTCTGCCTCAAGCTCAAGGACGCCTCCAACCACACGGTCTACCTGAAGACCGATTTCGTCCATAAGTGCAGCGCCGCCCAGCTCGCGGGTCCGTTCACCGACCTGGTCGGAGCCTGGGACTTCTACCAGACGTCCAGCAAGGCGCTGCTCCGCCAGGTCGCGCCGTTGAGCTGTGACGCGCTCTAGCCGCAGCCGACTGGACCAGCCCACAAGCAGTCCCGGAAGCCTCCGCACCGTAGAAGGTGCGGGGGCTTCCGCGTTGGGTGCAGTCCTCTCCCTCCTTCAGCGCACCGAGAGCAGGCCCTCCTCGGCCAGCAGCGCCTGCCCCTCCTTGCTGAGGGTGAACCGCACGAACTCCTCGGCGAGCGGCGAGGGCTTCGAATACAGCCCCAAGTAGAAGGTGCGCGAGAGAGGGTAGCGCCCGGAGAGCATGGTCAGGCGGCTCATCTCCACGCCTTCCACCTTGGCGACCTTCACCTCCGTGCTCACGCGCCGCAGCGACAGGTACCCGATGCCGTTGGGGTCGGCGGCCACCGCGGCGATCATCGCCTTGCCCGAGGCCACCTTCTTGACGCCGCTGAAGGGGTCGTCGCCCCCCAGCACCATCTCGCTGAAGGAGCGGCTGGAGCCACCCGCCTTCTCGCGGCTGTAGGCCACGATGGGCGCGTCCGCTCCCCCCACCTGCTTCCACGAGGTCAGGTCGCCGCTGAAGATGTCGTCGAGCTGCTTGAGCGACAGCTCCGAGACCGGGTTCTTGGGGTTGACGACGATGGCGATGCCGTCGCGGCAGACCTGGTAGTCGCGCAGGGAGGGGTCGTCCTCCTCGGCTGCCACCAGGCGGCTCAGGGCCGCGACGTCGATGGCCCCGCGCTTGAGGGCGATAACCGCCGCGGTGGTGCCGCCGGGCTCACAGACCACGCTCGCTCGAGGGTGGCGCGCCTGGAACTCCTTGATCACCGGCGCCAAGTAGCGCGCGAGCGCGGCGTTGCCGGCGATGAGCAAGGTCTCCTGGGGAGGAGCGGCCTTGGAGCAGGCGGCCGCCGCCAGAAGCAGCGACAGCATCAAGCCGATCGCCTGTGCGGTTCGTGCGCGCATCAGTTCACCGGGACGTTGCCAGCTTGGAGGACGAGCTTCTGGCCCTGCGCCGGCGCGAGGAAGGAGGCGACGACCTGGTCGGCCAGGGCCGTGGAGGGCTCGCGCTGGTAGACCGACATGTGGCGGACGATTGGGTACTGGCCGTTGCTCACCGTCTGGGCGGTGGCGCCAATCCCGTCCACGGTCACCGCCTGGAGCTGCTGTCTGCCCACCTGGCTCATTCCCGCGTAGGCGATGGCGAAGGGACCCAGGCTTTCCTTCATCTGCCGGTGGCCGACCACGGTCGCTCTCGGGGTCATCACTGCATCGCTTCCCAGCACTCGGCGCTTGAAGACCTCGTAGGCCGCGGAGGTCGACGAGACGGTCAGTACCTCGATGGGCGCGTCGGGTCCGCCGACCTCCTTCCAGTTGCTGATGGCGCCGCGGAAGATGTCCCGAATCTGGCGCGAGCTGAGATTGCGCACCGGGTTCGTGGGGTGGACGACTACCTCCACAGCGTCGCGATAGACGTCGGTGCGCTTGAGCTTCACTCCCGTGTCGCGCGAGAGCTTCTCCAGCTCCTCGGGGATCTCGTCGGTGCCCATGGCCAGATCGGCGGTGCCGATGATGAGCGCCTTGAGGGCCTGGTGCCCGCCACAGGTCTGAACGGTCACCGTCGTCCCGGGATGCTCGCTCATGAACTGCTCGGCAAGCGAGCGCGCCAGCTGACCCATCGCGCCGGACCCGCGGATCTCCAGACTCGAAGCGGACCAAGCCGAGCCTTCGCCGCCATCGGCTCGGCTCGAGAGCGGCCGCATCGCAGCGAGGCCCAGTGCGAGCGCCACCGCAAAGCCGGCGAGACTGACGGCCCTGGCGGGTGTCACCGGCTCACCCCCGTCCTTGAGAGCAGGTGCTGGACCTGGTCCTGCGAGGCGCGCACCGTCGCCAGGCAGCGGTCGAGCAGCTGAGGGTCCTCGAGCCTGACCTTCGGGTAGCGCTCGAGCAGGTGGATGCGCAGCTCGCCCAGGCGTTGGCGCATCTTGCCCAGCTCCGCGACGCTGGCGGCCCGCTCGAGGGCGACGTCTGCCTGAAGGGCCATCAGCCGCTTCTCGAGGGTCACCACCTCGGCCAGGTAGCCATGGAACTCCTCATCGGCGGGCTCCTCCGGCGGCTTGCCGCGCAGCCAGCGCAGGAAGACCACCCCCATGCCCGCGAAGCTCATCAGCAGGCCGAAGACGCCCTGCGCCTTCTTCCACAGCTCCATGGTCAGGAAGGTGTCGTCGCGGTGCAGGTATTCGGTCACCCCTTGGGAGATCGGGTAGCCCGAGGGAAGCATCATCTTCTTCGCGTCGATGGGCTGGAGCAGGCGGTTCTCGACCGAGGGGCTGTAGAGCACCTCCAGCAGCTTGGCGATGGCCCCGGGCTCGGCCGAGGCATTGGCCACCAGATGCATGTTGACCGCCACCGTCTGGATGTCCCGCTCGGGGACCACGGGGGCCAGGTCGTAGGTATAGGCGCGGATGAGCCCGTTGGCGGCCCAGCCGTGGCGCAGGGCGAGAGACTCCGGGAAGGGAATCTCCATCACCTGGTAGCGATGCTTGCGCACCAGGATCTCCACCAGGTACGAGGGCACCGACGAGACGGTGAGGATGGCGTCGGGCATCTTGCGGAACGGCAGCGCCAGCAGCTGCTCCGGGGTGAAGTTGGTCTCGACGTAATCCACGTCCTCGGCATATCCGGCGAACCGCAGCAGGGTCAGCGCGATGGAGCGCGAAGCGGTGTTCTTGATCCCCATGTTGATCGAGCGGCCCTTCAGGTCGTCCATGCCGTTGATGCCCGGCTTCACCAGCAGGTGCACCAGCTCGGGCATCACCGTCGCCACGTGCTCGACGTTGGGATAGGTGTGCTCGAGACCACCCTGCACCAGGGCCACGCCCAGCTTGCCCTGGCTGACGCGCTCCAGGGCATCGAGGCCGCTGGAGACCGGCTCGATGACCAGGGTCAGTCCGTGCTTGGGAGCCTCGGCCTGCAGGATGCGCGCGAGGAAGTGGCGATTGCTGACGATGTCCCCGCCGGTCATGGTGATCGAGTGGTGGCGAGGCACCAGGCGATAGGCCGAGCGTCCGGCGAGCAGAAGGAGCGCCGCGACGATCACCGCCCCGATCGCGATACGCGAACGGCGGTTGGCCTGAAGGAAGTCGAGGGCTCGGCTGAGCTGTGCGTCAGACTTTGCGCTCATGCCGGTCTCCCGCCGAGATCCTGGAGCCACCCTCTGGCGAATCGGCCTTGTCTAGCACGGGCTTCAGGGGGCACGAACCGACCGCTCCGTGCCGCCGGGCTACACCACCGGAGCTCCGACCCTCAGCTTCGCGTACTGGAGCTTCCAGCCTCTGGGTGGAGCCTGGCATATCCCGTCCTCTCGAGCGAACGCACAGACGCCGGGCTGGGAGTGCTTGCCGCAAGAGGTGGCATTGAAGAGCCGGCAGCCGACCGTCTGGTCTGCGCTGTCGCCGGGTCGAAGCTGCGCGTGCATGCCGGTGGGGCTTTCGAAGGACTTCATGGAGGGCGACAGTAGCATGTCGGCCGCCTCGCCCTCTCATCACAGGCTCAAAACCCGAAGGGCTCGCATGCTGGGCTGGCCTTTGGCTGGCCCGAGCGCCACCCGTGCCGCCGCCACCTTCGTCGGCGCTCAGGCAGGACGGCGGTTGGGAACCAGAACCAGCAACGTGCAGGCAGCAATGAGCGCGAAGGACGCCGAACGGCGCCAGGCTTCGAGACAGGCCCTGCCTTCGCGACCGACGACACTGGCAGCTATCCCTTGGGAGCGCCGGGCTCGAGCCCCGCCTTGCGCCGCGCCTCGAGGAGCTTCTGCACGTGCGCGGGAGCGAGCTCGCACAGGCCGCCCATCTGCCGCGCCAAGGTGACGATCTTCGCGTAGTGCTCGACCAGCTCCATCCGCAGATAGGCCTGGTTGAGGTCAGCCCCCAGAGTGAGGACGCCGTTGCCGGCGAGGAGCATCGCGTTGTGGCGGGTTGCCAGCTCGGCGACCGCCGTGCGCGACTCGGGGGTCTTGGGCAGGCACAGCCCAGCGGTGGGGACGCCCGCGCCCAGGCTGACCACGAACTCGGGAAGCACGGACACCTGCAGTGAGGCTCCGGCGACGCCCATCGCCGTGGCATAGGGAGGATGGGCGTGCAGCACCGCGCCCACGTCCTCGCGCGCCCTATAGGCGGCGGAGTGCAGCTCGAGCTCGGAGAAGGGCTTCTTGCGGCCCTCCAGGACCTTGCCGTCGAGGTCGGTGATGAGCAGGGCCGCGTCATCGATATCGACCTTGGAGATGCCGGTGGCGGTGATGAGCAGCCGATCGCCGCTGATGCGGATGGACAGGTTGCCGTCGTGGTTGGCGACCCAGCCCATCTGGTGGAGCTTCTTGGAGTGGAGCACCGCCTGCGAGCGCAGGCGCGGCGTCAGGACTTGGCTCATGGCGGTCGTTCTCTTCAGACAACGGGCGGGGCGTCGACCTGATCGACGATTCCGACAATGACGCTGCGGATGGGCAGGTCGGCGGTCTTGGGCACCCCGAACAGCTGGCGAACGCCGGTGCCCTCGCTCATCACCAACACGCGGTCGCCCTCCCCGGCCTGCGCGCGATCGACGGCGATGAAGCTCTTGCCGGTCGCCTTCCCGGTCTCGTCCACCGGCTCCACGACCATCAGCTTGAGCCCCAGGAAGCAGGGGAGCTTGACGGTGGAGGTGATGGACCCGAGGACCCGGCACATCCTCATGACGCCCTCCGGTCCTGGGCGTCGAC
>JACRCT010000652.1 GCA_016218885.1 Deltaproteobacteria bacterium
ATGGGGTGGACGAGCTTCGAGGTTATCTGGCTCGCGGGCAGACGGTCGCGCTGGTCGGCACCTCCGGGGCGGGCAAGTCGTCGCTCGCCAACGCTCTATCCGGCAGCGAGGTGATGCGGGTGCAGACCTTGGCTCGCGACGGCCGTGGCCAGCACACCACGACTCACCGCCAGCTCATCCCGATGCCCGGCGGCGGGCTGATGCTGGACACGCCCGGCCTGCGCGAGCTGGGCTTGTGGGGCGCCGACGCAGGGTTGGACGAGGCCTTCGACGACATCGTGGTGCTGGCGCCGGGTTGCCGGTTCTCCGACTGTGCCCATGGAGCCGAGCCGGGCTGCGCGGTGCGCGAGGCCGTGCGTTCGGGCGCGCTCGACGGCGCGCGCGTCGAGCACTTCCGCCGGCTTCGAGAGGAGGCCGCGCGCCGCTCCCGGCCCTGGCAATCGGCCCGCCGGCCTGCTCCACCCACGGGGGCCGCCTGAGCCTGGCCATGAACCTCGACCGACCGCGAGCCTGGTCGGGCACCGGCCGCCGGCTCTTCCTCGCCTTCTCCTCGCTGATCGGTGTGTTCTCGCTCGCCTCCTACCTCGCGCTCTCGGGGATGGCCGAGGTGCAGCAGGGCCTGCGGGCGATGCGCGAGCGGGAGGAAGCCGTGCACCTGGCGCTGCAGCTGGCGAGCGCGGTGCGCGACCAGTACGCGCACCAGGCGCACACCATCATCCTCGGCAACGCGTCGCACCTGGGCTTCTATGAGGCCTCACACAAGCAGGTCCTCTCCCTGGCGGAGAGGGTGCGGGGCCGGGCAGGGTCGGAGGAGGAGCGCGAGGAGGCCCGGGAGATCGAGCGGTCCAGTGGCGAGCTGGACCAGATCTTCCGCGAGCAGATCGTTCCTGCGGTATTGGCCCGCGACCCGGAGACCGTCCACCGCGAGCACGGCCGGGGACTGCTGCTGGTGACGGGCATCCAGGGGCGGGTGGACCGGCTCGTCGAGCGATTCGAGCGCTCCATCGCCGAGTCGGAGCAGCGGGCACATGCCGTGGAGCACCGCACCTTCGCCCTCACCCTGGCCTTCCTCACCGGATCGCTGCTGCTCGCGGTGGCCATCGGCCTCTACATCGGCCGCTCCGTCGCCGTGCCCATCGCCCGGCTGGGCCAGGGCGCGGCCGCGCTGGGAAGGGGGGAGCTCGACACGCGCATCGAGCTAGAGTCTCCCGACGAGTTCGGCGACCTGGCCCGGCAGTTCAACGCCATGACCGCCGCGCTCAAGGACCACCAGGACCGCCTGGTCCAGACCGAGAAGATGGCCGGCATCGGCCGCCTCGCCGCCGGCGTCGCCCACGAGATCAACAACCCCCTGGGGGTCATCCTCGGCTACGCGCGGGTCCTGCGGAAGAAGGCCGAGGGCGGGCTCGCCGAGGACCTGAAGGTCATCGAGGACGAGACGCTCCGCTGCCGGGAGATCGTCGAGGGGCTGCTCGACCTGTCGAGGCCGGTCAAGGGCGGCACCGCCCCCGTCGATCTGCGGGTTCTGTGCGAGGAGACCATCGAGCGGCTGCGCGAGACGCCAGTCGGCTCGCAGGCCTGCTTCGAAGTGCGCGGAGAGGCCCTGGCGGCGGG
Source organism: Deltaproteobacteria bacterium (assembly GCA_016218885.1). Taxonomy (GTDB): domain Bacteria; phylum Myxococcota; class Myxococcia; order Myxococcales; family UBA5297; genus JACRCT01. The sequence continues at coordinate 1,615 of JACRCT010000652.1, forward strand.
GGCCCCGGGACGCCTGCGGCAGGTGGTGTTCAACCTCCTCAAGAACGCAGCCGAGGCCACGGGACCCCAGGGGCAGGTCGCGCTGGAGCTCACCCAGGCAGCCTCCCAGGCGATCCTCGCGGTGCGGGATGGTGGCCCTGGAGTCCCCGCCGAGGCCCGGGCGAGGCTCTTCGAGCCCTTCTTCACCACCAAGCCGTCGGGGACCGGGCTGGGGCTCGCCGTGTCGCGGGCGATCGCGCGCGCGCACGGAGGCGACGTCGAGGCCGCCTTCCCCGAGGGCGGAGGCGCACTCGTCACCTTGAAGCTGCCGGCGGCGCCGGCTTTACGGGCGGAGCTGTGATGGACGAAAAAGGCCGCATCCTGGTCGTGGACGACAAGGAGAACATGCTCAAGCTCTTCGCCAAGATCCTCGGCGAGGAGCACGAGCTGACCGTCGCCGCCGACGGCGCGCGGGCGCTCTCGCTGCTCGCGGCGCAGCGCTTCGACGTGGTGGTGACCGATCTGCGCATGCCCGGCGCCGACGGCTTCCAGGTGCTGGAGGCGGTCAAGGCGCGCTCGCCCGAGACCGAGGTGGTGATGATGACCGCCTTCGCCTCGGTCTCCAGCGCGGTGGAGGCCATCCGGCAGGGCGCCTACGACTACCTGCAGAAGCCCTTCGACCCCGACGCCGCGGCGCTGGTGGTTGCGCGCGCGCTGGAGCGCAAGCGACTCAAGGAGCAGGCCGCCGACCTGCGCCGCGAGATCCAGGGCGTGTATGGCTTCCAGAGCCTGGTGGGCAAGAGCCCGCGGATGCGCGAGGTCTACCAGCTGCTCGAGCAGGCCGCGGCGCTGGACATCACCGTGCTGCTGACGGGCGAGACGGGGACCGGCAAGGAGCTGGCGGCGCGGGCGGTCCACTACCAGAGCGCGCGGCGCGACCGGCGCTTCGTGCCGGTCAACTGCGGGGCGCTGCCGGCCGAGCTGGTGGAGAGCGAGCTCTTCGGCCACGCGCGGGGGGCCTTCACCGGAGCCGTCGGCGCCAAGGCGGGGCTCTTCGAGGAGGCGCGGGGAGGGACGGTCTTCCTCGACGAGGTCGGTGACCTGCCACTGCCGGTGCAGGTCAAGCTCAACCGCGCGCTGCAGGAGAGGGAGATCCGCAGGGTGGGGGAGAACTCGCCGGTCCCCATCGACGTCCGGGTGGTGGCCGCCACCCACCGCGACCTCAAGGCCGAGGTGAAGGCAGGCCGCTTCCGAGAGGACCTGTTCTACCGCCTGCACGTCTTCCCCATCGGGCTGCCCCCCTTGCGCGAGCGACGGGAGGACATCCCGCTGCTCGCTGCCCACTTCTTGGACAAGCACGGCAAGGTCCATCACCGGCCGCTCGAAGGTTTCGAGCCGGAGGCGCTGCGCTTTCTGACCGGCTATCCCTGGCCAGGGAACGTGCGCGAGCTCGAGAACGCCATCGAGCGTGCCGTGGCCGTGTGCTCCAAGGGGCTCGTGGGCAAGGGCTGCTTGCCCGGGGAGGTCCTGCAGGAGCAGCAGGGTGGGCTCCCCGTCGACGTGCTGCTGGGGATGTCGTACCGCGAGGCGGTACAGGTAGCGCGCGAGCGCGTCTCGCGCGACTACCTGACGGCCCTGATGAAGGAGGCGGGGGGGAACGTGACCCGCGCCGCAGAGCGCGCGGGCATGGAGCGCGAGAGCCTGCACCGCCTCCTCAAGCGCTACAGCGTGCGCTCCGACGACTTCAAGGAGTAGGGCCTCGCTACTGCTCGAGCTCGTCTTCTTCCAGGGGAGGGAGCCGGCTCTCGAGCAGTGCGAGCTCTTCGTCGACCTCCTCCAGGGCCCCGGACTCCTCGCCCAGGGTCTCGGCGCGAAAGGCCTTCACCCAGGCTTCGCGTACGCGAGACTGCCGCTGCGCGTACTCCTCGGCGGTCCAGGGCGCTGCGGCGTCGGCCGCGGTGCCGAAGGGGAAGCTCACGCCTTTGAGGCTGAGGAGGTCTCGCTCTTTCGAGACGAGCGCCTCAGCGGGGGCCCGGTGCCTGTGCTCGGCGATGGTCGCCCACCGGGTCTGGCATAGCGCGTAGTTGCGGGCGCGTTCCGCGCCATCGTCTGCCCAGCGCGAGGGCACCGCAATCTCCCGCTGGATGGCGGCCAACGCCTTCATCTTCTCCTTCTGGGGCTTCTGGCCGACGTCCTGCTGCGCTGCGTCTCGCTCGCCGATCACCCTCGCGAGGACGCCCACCGATTCGGGGAGACCGAGGAATCTGGAGCTCGCTGCGGCTTGCTGGTCATAGTAGGCGTACTTCTTGTCTGCGTATTCGCGGTACCAGGCGGCAGAGCCCTCCTTCTCCTCCCAAGAGGCATCGCACACGGGGGCAGAGCCCTCGGGCAGCCCGAACGATGGATCCGCCAGGCGAACCGGCTTCCAGCTCGCAGTGGTGAGGCCAGCCCCGTTGGGCGCGATCTGCAGGCGCCCGTACTCCATCGGCCAGTCGACCAGGGAGCCCACGTTGAGCTCGGTGAGCCGGAGGGGCTTGTCCGAGACAGGGTTGGGGACGAACCAGTCCCGGACCTCGCTCGGAGCATGCACGTGCCCGGAGAGATAGCCCAGGACCATCCCGGTAGCGGCGAAGCCCAGGAGCGCCTTGCGCGACTGCCGCTCCAGCTCGGCGAGGGGGTAGTGGCCGATGAGCAGCACCGGGCCAGCGCGCCTGGCTTGCTCCTGGGCGATCCACCGCCGCACGATCTCCAGCTGGTCGGTCCGCACCTGCCCCACCAGTCCGGCCATGACCCGGCTGACGAGCGAGTGCCACGCCAAGCGCCGGTCGTACTGCGAGGTGTCGAGGAGAACGGCGGACCGCCCGTCGCGCAAGGCGACCTGCTGAATCAGGAAGGAGTCATAGGTGATGATGTTGGGGGCGCCGTCCTTGGTCCGGCGAGTGGGCCGCTTGTGCATGCAGGTGACGAGGCGCGTCAGAGGCGGCTTCTGGGACTCGAGCTCGAGGCACCCGCCCGCGGAGATCTCCTTGAGCCGGACCTCGATGTCCTTGAGGTAGCCCGCCGAGCCTAGCTCCCGGAGGTACAGCTCGATGAAGTCATCCTTGTTCATCGGCTGACCGGCATGGTTGCAGGCGCCCGACCAGGAATTGAAGTTGCGGCACGACCCATCCTCTTCACACTGGACGGGGTTGTAAGCCTGGTTGCCCATGTAGAACCCGTCGTGGTTCCCCGGGATCGCGAACCAGGGCACGCCCTTCTCCTCGGCCCTCCGACGAAGGGTCTCGAGAGTGGTTCGGGCCTCCTCGGTGCAGGAGATGTTGGCGAGGTCCCCGAGGTGCACGAGCATCTCGGGGGCGTGCTCCCTCAGCTCGCGTTCCAGGACCCAATCGAGCACCTGCTGGCCCCAGAGATCGACCTGGGCCGGCCGCAACGAGACATTGGTCCCGAGCTTGTCGGCCAACACGCTGCGCTCGCGGGTGAGCATTCCCGCGGAGTTGGTGGCGTGGTTGTCCGCGACCAGCAGCAGCTCCACGCCGCCGGATGCGGACGGGCCGGTGAGCAGGGCGGGCTTGACCGTCTCGAATCGCTTCGGGCACCCGCTACCCAGAGTCATCACTGCGGCGGCCAGCGCGCAGGTGCCAAGGCGCGCGCCGATGGCGGCTCGCGTGGTTCGTCCTACCTCGTCCATGAGTCCCCTCCAACTTGTCTGGCATGGGGAGGGAAGCGGTGACGCGACGCGCGCACCTCACCCTCCCCCGGCGGTTCGATCGCAAGGAGGCCACTCTCAGATGACGGGCGGAGAGGCTCTTTCGAGTCGGCGCGACGTGGGAGGCGAGGCTGCAGTCGCACGCAGCGTTCGCCTGGAACGTCCCCTCAGTCACCGCGCGGAGCTTTCTACCGCCACTGCCGCTCGCTGCCAAGCGCGCACTGCCTGCAGGGATCGCATCCGGAAGCCGAGTGACCTACTCGGCTTCCGGTATGCCCATGCGCCGCAAGTCGAAGCGGAGCTTGAGTGAGGCGCCCTCGAACCTCATCCAGAGGGCAACGCGACCCCAGGGCGCGAAAGCGGCGGCGCAGTCAGGGCGCGGGTGCCGGAGTCCGCGCGGCAATGTAGCGAGGGCTATGGCGGGGGGATGCACGCTACTTCTTCTTCTCCTCCTTCTTGACGAGGTCCATCCCGCACTTCGAGCACGAGCCGGGCGTCTTCTGGTGGATCTCCGGGCACATCGGGCACACGTAGGCTGCTTCGTCCTTCTGGCCGCCCTTCTTCTCTGGCGCCTTGCTCTCCTTGTTGGGCGCACCGGCGGCAGAGGCGGCGTCCGGAAGTCCCGCGATGGACAGGGCTGCGACAACGACGAAGGCGCGAATCCACTGGTTGGGCATGTCGGTTTCTCCTGGTTACTTCCCGCACTGGGAACGCCCGAGACTTTGCAGCTGGCGTACCACGCTTACGAGAGGTCGGGACTCTGCTTCGATCGAGGGGAGCAGCGCCTCCGGCACGGCCCGTCCCGGTCACGGTGTGACCACGAGGGTCACACGAGATCGAGTGAAGCGGGGAGGCAGACGCCGGGCTGGAAAGCAGGTTGCCGATCAGCCAGAATGGCCACCTCCACGAGCTCAGTGAGGGAGCAATGCCCGACCCCATCGGAAAGCCTTCAGCCCGTCCCACGACCCTGAATGCCGACCCCTTCGTGCGCGACTTCGAGCCCGACATCGGCGAGAACGGAGAGGTCAGCGTCCTCACGACGACCGCTCCCGGCGTCACTCCTACGGGCATCAGCGCGAACACCGACGATCCCAACCACGCGAGACCGGGGCGGGTGCGCTTCCAGCAGGACGCCTTCGAGAAGCTCCCGGGGCTCAAGGGCCTGCTCGGCCAATCGGTGCGGGTGGACATGGAGCTGCGTTCGGACGGCAGCCTCGTCCTGGATCGCGGCTCTCCCTACCTCGCGGCGACGACCACCTTCGTCGCGGCCGCCAGCGCCAAGGCCATCGCCGAGCGCAATCTCGGAGTGACGCTGCCCTGGGGCCAAGACGGTCTGATGCCGCTGTCCAACTACGAGGTCGACTCGTGGGACCTCAACGCCTACTACGCGCCGAATGAGCGGCAGATCAAGCTCGCCAACGCGGTCCGCCCCGGCGTGCGGTTCTTCGACGGCGAGGTCGATGCCAAGTTCGACCCCAAGAACACCGCCTACAACCTGGCCAACGTCCCGGAGGTCGTGGCGCATGAGTGTGGCCACGCGCTCCTCGATACCCTCAAGCCGGGCACCTTGCTCGGCTACTCGGACAAGCAGCAGGCGCTCCATTCCATCGATGAAGGGCTCGCCGATGGCATGGCGTTCTTCGTCGACCTCGGCCGGGCCGAGGTGGTCCAGCGCGCCTTGGAGGCGTGCAACTACGACCTGACCAAGAACAACCCTCTGGCCAGCATCGGCGACTCCATCGGCGGGATGTTCGACTCGGACCTGTACGCCAAGCCGGACCTCAACAAGGCTCTGCGGACGCTGCGCAACGACATGCGGGTCGAGCCGGGCGTCAAGTACGAGTGCCACAAGGGCGGACAGATCATCAGCGGCGCGCTCTATGACTTCTTCCTCGAGCGCGCGGGGTCCTACGGCAAGACCCTCAAGCCCAAGGAGGCTGCCTTCGCGGCCGGCGAGGCCACCGCGGCGGTGTTCCAGAACGCGCTGAAGTTCACGCCCGACGACGGCGGCATGTCCTTCCAGGACTTCGGTCGCGGCCTGCTCTACGCCGACCTGGCGCTCAACAAGGGCCGGAACCTGGACGCCCTGCGCAAGGTGGTGGTCGACCGCAACCTGCTCTCCGACACCGAGGTGGACGCAGCGCTGGCCCAGCACGCGGGCTGGCAGCAGACGACCTTGCCGGTACCCGGCGACAAGGACCTGGCCGCCGCCGAGCAGCTCCTGCCCAAGCTGCGCGAGAGCTTCCAGCTGGGCGATGCCACCCTCATCCCCGGTCGCTGCGAGAAGGATGCGCGCGGCTTCACCCGGGTCGTCTACTTCCAGCCGCGGGCGAACAAGGCCGCCGAGGCCACGAACGCGGGAATCGAGCGCACCTATGGGCGCATCGCGCGCGACTCCCTCTTGAGCCAGGGCTCGTTCAGCGTGGTCCTCGATCGGCAGGGGCGGGTGGCGGGGGCGTTCAATCACATCGGCTCCGGCGCGAGCGTGTGTATCGATGGGATTCGCGGCGACGGACAGCCCAAGAGGGAAGGGGACCCCGACGCGATGATCACTCCTTCGGGGGCGAAGAGCGTGTTCCATCAGGACAGCTTCAATCACCTCGTGCCGAGATAGGTCGTGTCACGGCAATGGTGTCGGCTGCTCGTCCCTGTCGAGGAGATCGCGGACGCCACAGTGACTTGAACGGCGACGACGACGAACTGCCTCGACGAGAGACGACGGCCGGATAGCTCGGTTACTGCCGTCGCCGTCGCCGTCAACGTCAACGTCAACGTCACCGTGACGACCGCGGCTTCTAATCGAGTACATGCCGCCTATCTCGTC
>JACRCT010000643.1 GCA_016218885.1 Deltaproteobacteria bacterium
CGTCAGGTGCGTGACCTGGCGACCGAGCACCGCCTGGGCCTTCAGGGCCTGGTCGCTCCCGGGGACGGCTCGCTCCAGGACGTAGAGGCCGGTGCGAATGGGCGCCAGCGGGTTGCGCAGCTCGTGCGACAGGATGGCCAGGAACTCGTCCTTGCGGCGGCTCTCGTCGTGCAGGCCGGCCTCGGCGCGTTTGCGCGCGGTGACGTCCTCGACCGCCATCAGGGCCGTCGCGGACGAGCCCTGGAGGGCCGCAGCGGTGAGGCGAACCTCGAGCGGCCCGGTCCCTTCCGCGGCGAGTGACAGCTCGCAGCTCTCGGTCCCCTGCTCCTCGGCACTCGTCGTGAGCACTCGCTGGAGAAAGCGGTTGAAGGCTTGCCGATGCCGCTCGACGACGAAGAAGCCGAGGCGCCGGCCGAGAAGCCGCTGGCGCTCGGTGCCGAGCAGGCGGGCGGCGGTGAGGTTCAGCTCGCGAATGGTCCCGTCGCCGGCGATCGCGAGGTAGCCGATCGGCGCGAAGTCGAAGAGCTCCGTGTAGCGCGCGAGCCCCGCCTCGATCTCCTGCCGGGCTGCCCGCAGCTCCTCGTTCTGCATCTCCAGCTCGATCTGATGGACCTCCAGCTCGTGCAGAAGACGGTGCGAGTCGGCCAGATCGCCGCCCGGCACCCGGGTCTTGCGCTCCTTCAAGCGCTCCTCGGCGCGGTGGCGCAGCGCGGCTGCATCAGGCGCTTCTGTGCGGCTCTTCCTCATGCCCTTCGCTCCTCGCCTCCTTGGGGCACCGGCGGAGCCTGCGCAGGCTCGCCCGTGCTCTGGAACAAGACCGAGATGCCGTGGGCGTGGGGATAGACGCGGATGTCGTACCACGGCTGCTGTGCACCTCGCTCGAACTGCGCCCGGAAGAGCAAGGCACCTCGCTCGCGCGCCCCCTCACGGAACTTCTCCTCGACGAGCGAGCCTGCGGCCTCCGGGAACGCTTCGAAGAAGCTGCGGTCGAGCACGTCCTGGCGCGGGCGCTCGAGCACCCGCTCCGCCGCCGCGTTGATGTAGGTGAGCGTGAGCCGGTCGTCGAGGGCAAAGAAGGCGTCGGTGATGCCCTCGAGGATGCCCGCGAGCCGGTCCGCCGCCTGCCGCAGATCGTCCACGTCGGTGAAGGTCCCATACCACTTCACGATCACCCCCTTCTCGTCCCGGATGGGCACCAAGCGCGTCTTGAACCAGCGGAAGACCCCGCTCCTGTCGCGGATCCTGAGCTCGGAGCTGAGGGGGGTTTCCGACTTGAGGGCCGCCCTCCATCCCCCGCGCGCGCGCTCGCGATCCTCGGGGTGCAGCTGCTCGAGCCACCCGTAGCCGAGCTGCTCGGCCGTCGGGACGCCGGTGTACTCGGCCCACTGTTGGCTGAGGTAGTCACAGGCACCGTCGGGACGAGCGCCCCACACGATGCTGGACAACGATTCGGCCATCTGCCGCTGCTGGCTCGCCTGCTCCCTCATCTCGATCTGCTTGGCGGCCGTCGCGTCTGAAAAGGTGATGACCACGCCGTCGATCGTGTTCTCCAGCGTGCGGTAGGGAAGAATGCGCACCGTGTACCAGCGCCCATCCTTGGCCGCGACCTGGCGCTCCGTGAAGACGAGCGTGCGCAGCACCTCGCGTGCATCGTCGGCGAGGCTCGAATAGTCGAGGTTGCTGGCGATGTCCGTGATGGGGCGCCCGGCATCGCCAGGGATGAGCTTGATGAGCTTGGTGGTCGGCGTGGTAAAGCGACGCACGCAGAGCTCGCCGTCCAGGAAGAGCGTCGCGATGTCCGTGCTGTTGAGCAGGTTCTTCATGTCGTTGTTCGAGCGCGACAGCTCATCGACCTTGAACTCGAGCTCGTGGTTGACCGTCTGCAGCTCCTCGTTCATCGACTGCATCTCTTCCTTGGAGGTCGTCAGCTCCTCGTTAGTCGACTGGAGCTCCTCGTTGGTCGACTGGAGCTCCTCGTTGGTCGACTTGAGCTCCTCCTGGGAGGTCTGCATCTCCTCGCGCGTGGTCTGCACCTCCTCGCGCGCCTCCCGGAGCTCCTTCAAGAGCTCGCCCAAGCGGGCGGTGCTCGGGCGCCGCCTCCCGCCTCGCTCCTCGGCCTCGGGTCCAGCAGCAACGTCTGCGATGAAGATCATCACGGTCCCGCGCAGCTCCTTCGGCTCGGCGAGCTTCTGGACCGTCAGGTCGACCGTCTGGGTTCCACCGTTGGTCCCCACCTTGACGCTGCGCACTGTGACCGGACGCTCCTCGCGGAGCGCGGTCGCGAACGCGCCGGAGAGGTCGTAGCGCAGGCCCTCACGCGCCATGGCGAAGACGTTCAGGTTGGCCTTGCCGACCGCGGGCTCGAGGTATTTGCCCGTCCGCCCGCTGATGTACAGGAGGTCACCCTTGTCGTTGGTGAGCAGCGCCGCCGGAGAGAAGTGCTGGGCGATGACGTGGTCCGCCAGCGTCTGGAGGTTGGCTGGCGCCGCGGGCAGCTCGGCTCGATGCTCGCCGGCCCCTACCGCGCGCCCCGAGGCGCTCCCCGAGACGAAGGAGAACGGGAACTCGATTGCCGGAGCGCCGACCGCCATCTCGAGCCTCCGAAAGAGGCGCGTCTTGCCGTCGAGTGGGCCGAACAGGTTGGAGAAGGCCCCCACGGTCTCCGCGCTTCCCAGAAAGAGGATGCCGCCCGGATTCAGGCTGTAGTGGAAGAGGGGGATGATCCTCCTCTGCAGC
>JACRCT010000644.1 GCA_016218885.1 Deltaproteobacteria bacterium
CAACCCCTCTGCGCGGGTGCGCGTGTTCGAGCACGGGGTATCGGATGAGGACGTCGACGCCTTCCTCGACGACGGCGGCCGGCTCGACCTGCTCTTCGAGGAGTGCGACGACCTGTACATGAAGGTGCTGCTGCGCGAGCGGGCGCGGGACCGGCGCATCCCGGTGCTGATGGAGACCAGCGACCGCGGGCTGATCGACGTCGAGCGCTTCGATCTCGAGCCGGCCCGGCCGCTGCTCCACGGGCTCATCGGCGACCTGAACTCCGAGGACCTGCGCGGCCTGCCCACCGCGGACAAGGTCCCCTTCGTGCTCGACATCCTCGGCACCACCACGCTCTCGGCGCGCTTCGCTGGCTCGCTCTACGAGATCGACCGGACCTTGAGGACGTGGCCGCAGCTCGCCTCCGCGGTGGCCCTCGGCGGGGCCCTGAACGCCGACACCGCGCGCAGGATCGCGCTCGGCGGCCTGCGCGGGTCGGGCCGCTTCTACGTGGACCTCGAGCAGCTCGTCGCCGACGGGCGCGGCGAGCACACTGAGCGCACTCCAGCGCTGCCCACGGTGGAGACGCCCACGCCAGCGCGCCCTTCGCCGCTGCCGGTCCGCCGCCTGGGCGAGACCGAGATGCGCGAGGTGGCGCGCATCGCGACCCTGGCCCCCTCGGGCGGCAACATGCAGCCCTGGCGCCTCGTCGCCGAGCCCGGGCGCCTCGAGTTGCGCCTGGACGGCGACGTCTCGCACTCGCTGCTCGACCACCGACAATGGGCGAGCCACTTCGCACTCGGGGCCGCGACGGAGAACCTGCGCCTCGCCGCCGCCTCCCTGGGGCTGCGCGCGCGCATCCGGCCCTTCCCCGACCCCGCGGACAGCATCCTCGTGGCGGAGGCGACGCTGGAGAGCGGCGGCCGGGCGGCGGAGCTGCCCATGGACGCGGTGCTGGACCGGGTGACCAACCGCCGCCTTGCCGCTCCCGCGCCGATCACTGCCGCGCAGCGCGAAGCCGTCATCGCCAGCGCGGAGAAGGCGGGCGCGGCCGCACAGCTTGTCACCGACCGCGACGCGCTGCGGGAGCTGGGAGTCATCCTGGGCGAGGGCGACCGGCTGCGCTTCATGAATGACGGCCTGCGGAGCGAGATGAAGGCGGAGGTGCTGTTCACCGCGGCCGAGGTGTCCCGGGGGCGGGGGATGGACGTGCGCTCGCTCGAGCTGAGCGCCACCGACCTGGCGGGGTTGCGCCTGGCGCTCTCCGGAGCGGGCATGAAGGTCATCCAGTCGCTGGGGCTGGGGCGTGCCTTCGAGGAGGGGGCGCACCACAGCCTGGGGCGCTGCTCCGGCGCGGTGCTGGTCACCCGCGAGGGTGCGGGCCCGCGCGCGTTCTTCGAGGGCGGGCGCGCGGTCGAGCGGCTCTGGATTGCCGCGCAGGCCGCCGGGCTCGCCGTGCAGCCGTACACCGCGCTCGTCTACCTCTTCTTCCGCCTCGACGACCTGGACGACGCCGGGGGCGTCTTCTCCAGGCGGGAGCTCGAGCAGCTGCGGGTCCTGCGCGAGCGCTTCCGCCGCCTCTTCCCGCTGCCCAAGGGCCACACGGACATCATGCTCCTGCGGCTCGCCCACGCGGGCCCTCCCTCGGCCCGGGCGCTACGCCGCCCGCTCGACGAGGTCTTCACCTTCCGGCGCTGACCGAGAGCCTCCTCCTCATGCCTGGATGGGACTCCTCCGGATGGGGACAGGCTTGTCGCGGCGCTCTGGCTGACCCACGTTCCATCGTGCGGTGCAGCAGACGGGGGAACGTCATGCACGGGATTCTCCCAGGGCGCCCGGTCATCGTGGCACTCGTGCTGTTGTTGTGCGCCGTTCTTCCGGCGTCGCGCGCCGTCGCGGCCGAGCCCTTCGTCAACCTGGGCTTCACGAGCTTCGTCGACGGCTTCGGCGACCCGACCGGAGACGGCTTCGCGTTCGTGCAGTACCTGCGGTTCTCGACCTCGAGCAGCCTCAAGGATCGAAACGGCGACGACGCCGCGGGATTCGTGGATCCGCGGTTGAGGTCTCTCGCCTCGGTCACTCAGCTGCTCTACACGTTCAAGAAGATTCCGGGCCTCGGAGTCTCCCCGGGGCTCAGCGTGCTCGTGCCCGTCGTGCTCCTGGACGCAGAGTTCGGCGCGGGCGGCGCTTCGCTGAGGGACAACGGATTCGGAGTGGGCGACATCTTCGTGGGGCCGTCGATCCAGCTGCCGACCCTCACCGTCGGAGAGCAGCCGTTCTTCTTCAACCGCCTCGAGTTCGACGTGATGCTGCCGGTCGGCAAGTACGACCGAAACCGGCAGATCAACCAGGGAAACAACTTCTGGGCATTGAACCCGTTCTGGGTCGCGACGCTGCTTGCCGGCCGGTACGTCGAGATCAGCTGGCGGCTGCAGTACCTCTACAACTTCAAGAACTCCGGCCCGGTCTTCGCGCCGCCGGGCGCCCCGGAGCTGACCAGCACCAAGGCCGGCCAGGCGTTCCACGTCAACCTCGCCGCTTCGGTGGAGGTCGTACCCAAGACCCTGCGCGTCGGCGTGAGCAGCTATTTCTTGCGCCAGTTCACCGACAGCGAGGAGAACGGCCAGGACGTGGCCGGCTCGCAGGAGCAGGTGCTCGGCGTCGGCCCGGGGCTCGTCTGGTTTCCAGGCAAGAACGACCTCCTCTACCTGAACGTCTACTTCGAAACCGCCGTCCGGAATCGCTTCCAGTCACACTCGGCGCAGGTCCTCTGGGGCCACGCGTTCGAGGGCTTCTGAAACTCACCTACTGGCCCTGGGCAGAGCGGCGCGGATGCCCTACCG
>JACRCT010000637.1 GCA_016218885.1 Deltaproteobacteria bacterium
GATGGGCCTGCTGTGGGACGGGCCCCTCAAGAACCCCCGCAACGCCGCGGTCTGTTTCCAGAACGCCTATCGGCTGGCGCCGAAGATGGTGGCCAACCTCCGGGCCGCGCGGCGCCTGTTCGCGGAGGTGGGCAACTGGCAGATGGTGTCGCAGCTGGTGGACGCCGAGGCGACCGCCGTCGCGTCCGAGCCCGAGCGCGCGGCCCTGATGCTCGAGAAGGCCCGCGTTCTGGAGGACCGGCTGGGCAAGGCGGACGAGGCCCTCGCCACGCTGCAGCAGTGCCGGCAGCGTTGGCCTCGAGACGTGGCGGTGCTGCAGGCAGTCGAGGCAGCCCTCGAGGCAAGACAGGACCCCCCGGCGCTCAAAGAGCTCCGGGTGGCGATCGCCGAGGCGCTGCAGGACCCCGCGCTGGCCGCGCAGTATTTCATCGCCGCGGCACGCCTCGCCGAGGGAGCCCTCGGCCAGCCCTCCGAGGCAGCCGAGCTCTACCGGCGCGCCTTCGCGCTGCGCAGGGAGGACCTGGCGGTGCTCTCGGCGGTCGAGCGATCTGCCGAGCGCAAGGGTGACTTGGAGGAGCTGCTCGCCTCGCTGCGCGCGCAGGCCGAGAAGGCCGGGGCTGGCGCCGCACCTATCTGGTACCGAATCAGCCGTGTCTACGAGCGGATGAACCAGCCCGAGAAGGCCCTCGAGGCGCTCCTTGCCGGCCGGGCCGTCGCTGCGAACGACCCGGTCATTCTCGACGAGCTCGCCCGCACCTTCGAGGCGACCGGCCGCTGGCAGGACCAGGTCGAGGTCCTTCGCGCGCGCACCGCGCAGCTCACCGACACCCATGAGCGCGTCGGCCTGAACCTGCGGCTGGCGTCTCTGTACGAGACGGTCCTCGGCAACGAGGATGGGGCCATCGAGTGCTACCGGGTGGTGCTCTCCATCGCCCCCAGCAACACCGTCGCCGTGGCCGGCCTGGGCAAGCTCTACGCCAAGAAGCAGAACTGGAACGGCCTGCTCGAGGTGCTGGACATCGAGCTGAAGAGCACCGAGGACGCCCGGGCGCGCGCGGCGCGGCTCTACAAGGCCGCCGAGCTGCTCGAGACCAGGCTCCATCGGGTCGACGAGGCCGTCGCCCGCTACCGCGAGTGCCTCGCGCTGCAGTCCGGCTACCTGCCTGCCCAGAAGGCGCTGGTGCGTATCTTCGAGCACCTCGAGCGCTGGGAGGACCTCATCGGGCTCTACGAGGAGGACGCCAAGCGCACCGAGGACCGGGACCAGAGCCTGGCCCTGCTCAGCCGCATCGCCAACATCCACGAGGAGCGGCGCAAGGATCTGCAGGCGGCGGCGGCGACGTTCCAGCGCATCCTGGACCTCGTGCCCGACCACCTTCCCACCATCCGCAGCCTCGCGCGCACCTGTGAGCGCGCGGGGATGTGGGAGGAGCTCATCCGCACCAACGAGCTCGAGGCCTCGCTGGCGGGCGACGCGCGCCAGGTGATCTCGCTGTTCCACACCAACGCCGAGATCTACGAGGAGCAGCTCAAGCAGCCAGCCCAGGCGGTGGAGGCCTACAAGAAGCTGCTCTCCTTGTCGGCCAACTACCTGCCGGCGCTCAAGGCGCTGGGGCGCCTCTATGCCATCTCGGGGCGCTGGGCCGAGCTGGTGGAGATGAATCGCCAGGAGGCGGAGATCACCCCCTCTCCCGAGCAGGCGGCGGGGCTGATCTTCAAGGTGGGCGAGCTGCTCGAGGAGAAGCTGTCCCGCCTCGACGAGGCCATCGCGGCGTACCAGGAGGTGCTCACCCTCTCGCCCTCGCACTTCCCTGCCCTGCGCGCCCTCTCGCGCATCTACCGCGCCCAGAAGGCCTGGGAGAGCCTGGTGGAGGTGCTGCGCGCCGAGGCTGCGGCGCGGACCGACGCCGCGGAGAAGGCCAACACCCTTTTCCGGGTGGCCGCGCTCTGGCAAGACGAGCTGGGCCGGGCCGACCTGGCCATCGAGAGCTACCAGTCGGTCCTGGCGCTGGTGCCCGACCACGGCCCCGCCTTCGGCGCGCTGGAGCGTCTCTACGCCACCGAGGGCAGTTGGAAGGAGCTGGCGGCGCTGCTGGAGCGGGAGCTGAAGGTCTCTGCCTCGACCGAGGCCCAGGCGGCGGCCTCGGAGAAGCTCGCGGCCCTCTACGTCGACCGCTTCCACGACCCGAGCCGCGCGGACCAGTGCTACGAGTCGATCCTCTCGGTGCAGCCCAAGCACGTCGGGGCGCTCAAGGGGCTCGAGGCGCTCCACGCCGGCGACCGGGCCCGCCGCTCCGACGTTCGTGCGCGGCTGGCGGGCGCCACCATCGACCCCATGGCCGCAGTCGCGCTGCGCCTGTCGGCCGCCTTCGATCGCGACATGCTGGGGCAGGTGCCGCTGGACGACCTGCGCCACGCGGCGGAGCTCAACCCTGACGACCCCCGCGTCGTCGCCGAATATGTGCGGGCCTTGCGCCGCGTCGAGGACTGGTCGGCCCTGGTCGTCTGGTACGAGAAGCGTCTGGCAGCAGGGCTGACCCCCGAGGTGCGGCTGTCCCTGTTCCTGCGTCTGGCCGAGCTCTGCGAGTGGAACGTCGGCGACGACTCCAAGGCGCTGGTGGCCTTCCGCTCGGCCCTGGAGCTCGATTCCTCGTCCATCCCGGCGATGCGCGGGGCGCGCCGGGTCCTCGCACGCGCCGGGGCGTGGCGCGAGGTCCTCCCGCTCCTCGTGGCCGAGGGCAACGCCAGCCGCGACTCCACGACCGCGATCGACCTGTTGCTCGAAGCCGGTCAGGTCGCAGAGAAGCTCCAGGACACCGGGGGCGCCCGCGCCGCCTATCAGGCCGTGCTCGCCCGCGATCCGCTCGAGCAGCGAGCCGGTCAGCGGCTGGAGTCGCTCCTGATGGCCACGGGCGGGGCGGCCGACATCGCCGAGCTGCACCTGAAGCGCGGCGCGGGCCGCGAAGCAGTCCGGGATGCCGCCGCTGCGGCCGACGAGTATCTGGCCGCGGCGCGCCTCTTCGCAAACGAGCTGAAGGACGAGCGGCGGGCCTTCGAGACGCTCGAGCTGGCGCTCAAGAGCGTTCCTACCCACCCTGGCGCACTCCACCTGCGCGGCGACCTTTGCCTGGCCAGCCATCGCTATACCGAGGCTGCGCAGGCCTATCTCCACCGGCTCGAGCAGGGCGGCGAGCCGGCGGAGCTGGCGGTCCTCCACTATCGGCTGGGAGTGATGCTCCAGGACCACCTGGGAGAGGCACCCCGGGCCACCGCCCACCTGCAGACCGCCTACGCCGCCGATCCGCGCAACGTCGATGCGCTGGAGCGATTGGGGACCATCCACCTGCAGGCGGGGAACTGGGGAGGCGCCGCCGACGTCTACCGCCGCTTGTTGGAGCTCACCCTCGAACCGGCGCGGCTGGCGCGGCACCTGGTGACCTTTGCCCACATCGCCGAGGTCGGGCTGGGCGATCCGGCGAGCGCGGCAGCGCACTACAAGCGCGCCCTGGACTTGATGCCCGGCGACGCGGCGGTCCTCGACAAGCTCGCCAGCCTGTATGAGCGGATGGGGAACCTGCCTGAGCTCGCCGCCGCCTTCGAGAAGCAGGCCATCAACGCCGCCAACAACGGAGACAAGCCCCGCTCCTTCACCATGCGCATGCGCGCCGGCGAGCTCTTCGCCCGACAGAACGACGCGCAGAAAGCAATTCAGAACTACCGCTTCGCGGTGGATCTCGCTCCCGACCAGGTGGCACCCCACGCGGCGTTGGCCGACCTGATGACCAAGACGGGCTCGATGCCGGCCGCGGCCATCGAGGAGCACCGGGCGGTGCTGAGGCTGGATCCGTTCCGGATGGAGACCTACCACACCCTCTTCCGTCTCTACGCGGCCACCCGCCAGCTCGACCGGGCCATCTGCGCCGGGCACGTGCTTTCCTTCTGCCGGGCCCTGACCGAGGCCGAGACGGCGTCGTTCACCGAGGCCCGCGGGCGCTCGCCGCAGGAGACCACGGAGACGCTGACGACCGAGGAGATGGATCTCGCGCTGCAGCATCCGGCGGCGCGCCACCCGCTCTCGGACGTGATGCGCATCATCGGAGACCAGCTGCACAAGGTCTATGAGCCGGGGCTCGAGGACCTGGGCGTCACGCGCTCGGACCGGCTCAAGGTCGACCACCCGCTCTACAAGCTGGCCAAGTCGCTCTGCGCGGTGTTCGGCGTGGAGAAGGTGGACGTGTACCAGGGCAAGCGCGGCGCGCACATCACCTTGGAGAACACCGACCCGCTCTCGATGATCGTGGGGCCGGACATGATGCGCCGCTTCCAGGCGCGCGAGCAGCGCTTCCTGTTCGCCCGGGCCGCCTACCAGCTGCGCAACAAGATGGCGATCGCCTACCGGTTGGACAACACGCGCCTGGCCGACCTCATCGGCAACGCGCTGCGGGTGGTCTCGCCCGACTTCAACCGCCTCGGCCGGCCGGATCCGGATCTGACCAAGCGGCTCAAGAAGGCGATGAGCGGCAAGGCGCTCAAGGCCTTGGAGACGGTCGCTTCCGAGCTGGCCCAGACCAAGACCCTCGACCTGGGGAGCTGGCTGCAGGCCGCGGGTTGGTCGGCCGACCGCGCCGGCCTCCTCGTCAGCGGCGATCTGGCGTCGGGGCTCCAAGTGCTCCTGCGCGAAGACCCGTCGGTCACCGGCCTGCGCCTGGACAACACCGAGCAGCTCCTCGCCGCGCTGCGCAAGCGCCGGGACATGTTCGAGCTGGTCGGCTTCGTCATGTCCGACGATCACCTCAAGCTCCGCACGCGGTTGCGGCTCGCCCTGGGCTAGGAGCCAGCTGGTAGACTCCGCGCAGACCCGCGCCAATCTGGTGATCGTCGCCGCGCACCACCCGCTCATGGAGGTCCACCGTTCGGACAGCAGTCTGGGCGCGGTGACGCAGGTCGTCACCTCCCAGCCCCTGCAGCGGCTGCGCGACATGCTCGTGCACTACCCGAACGTCATCCTCTACCTGTGCGGCCACACCCACCTGCCCGAAGTCGTCGAGGTGCAGGACGCCACCCGCGCCTTCGCCTTCGCGCAGATGGACGTCGGCTCGCTTCTGGTCTTTCCCCAGGAGGCAGCCATCGTCGAACTCCTCTTGGAGGACGGCTCGACCGAGGTGGGGATCTCCGCCCACAAGATGGGCGCGATGCTCGCCCCGGGCTCCGACCTCGCGTCCCGGGTCGCCGAGTCCCACGCCGCTTCGTTCCAGGACGCTCAGTCGCGGCCCCGTTACTCCGACTGGCGCGACTACTCAGGCCGCAAGTCGCTCCCGGTGTTTCCCGTCGGCGTCGCGAAGTACGAGCTGTAGCCGGGCTGCGCGCGGAGAACGCAAGGGGTACGCAGGAGAGCCAAACAGGGCGTTCAGAGGTCCTGCCCCCGTCTGTCGTGGCTGCACGTGGATCCTCTACGCAGGGAAGCGATCTCCTCCCTCATGCCCCCGTCCGTCGTGGCTGCACGTGCAGCCAC
>JACRCT010000638.1 GCA_016218885.1 Deltaproteobacteria bacterium
CGACAGGCGCCGGGCTAGCCGCCTCGAGTGACGCCCGTAGAAGCGCGCCACGAGGGCGGCAGGTTCCGCTCGATCTCGAGGGCTTCGAAGCTCTTGCTCTCGCGCGCGCCGACCTGCTTGACCCAGGCGGCCATGGCGCTCACGCCCTCCTCGAGCCCGACGCGGCCCTGGTAGCCGAGCAGGGCGCGCGCCTTCGCGTGCGATGCGTGAACGTGGGCGGCCTCGATGCGCGCGGGCAGGTACTGGGGCCGAAAGGGAACACCCATCGCGCGGCTGACCGTCTCGCCCAGCTCGTTGACGGTGAAGGGACGGTCGGCCCCGACGTTGAAGGTCTGGTCATAGGCCTCCGGCCGGTGGATCGAGTCCGCAATGACAGGCGCCACGTCCGCGATGTGGCTGAACGCGCGCGACTGCGTCCCATCGCCGAAGATGGTCAGGGGCTCGCCGCGCAGGATCTGGCTCATGAAGATGCCGACCACGTTGCGATATCGGTCGCCGATGTCTTGTCGCTCGCCGTACACGTTATGGGGCCGGAAGATGATGTGGCGCAGGCCGAAGACCTCGCGGCTGATGCGCAGGTCCTGCTCGACCGCTGCCTTGGCTACGGCATAGGGGTCGTCGGGTGCGGTCGGCATCTCTTCGGTCACCGGCGAGCTCGCGCGGCCGTAGACGGCGATCGAGGAGGTGAACACGAAGCAACGCACGTCGTGGTTGATCGAGGCGTTGATGAGATTCACGCTGCCAATCAGGTTGCTCTGATAGTTGAAGCGCTTGATGAAGTGGCTCAGGCCCTCGGCCGCATAGGCCGCGAGGTGAAAGACGTACTCGAAGCGGTGCTCGTCGAAGAGCCGGTTGACGAGCACGCTGTCGAGGATGGAACCAGAGACGAACGTGGCGCGCTCGTCGACGTTGCTGCGCAAGCCCCCCGAGAGATCGTCCAGCGCTACGACCTGGTGCCCGCGTGCCAGTAGCTGGCTGACGAGGTGCGAACCGATGAACCCGGCGGCTCCGGTCACAAGAGTCTTCGCGGTTGCCGACCCGCCCGTGGCTGCGATGGAGTGCACGTACCTCCTGTACCACACGTGACTTCGGGTCGCCGTGAGCCTCCGACGACTGCTACCGCTCGGCCTCGGCCACCGCGTGGTCGATGAGCTGGCGCGCCACCGAGAGCCGGTGGGGGAGCGCCGGGAGGCGACCGACCGGGAACCACTGCGCGTCCACGATCTCGCCCTCCTGGCAGCGGATGTCGCCGCCCGCGTACTCGGCCAGGAAGGCGACCATGAGCGAGTGTGGGAAGGGCCAGCACTCGCTGCCGAAGTAGCGCAGGCCGCGTATCTGCAGGCCTACCTCCTCGTCGACCTCGCGCCGGACGCAGTCCTCCAGCGACTCGGAGGGCTCCACGAAGCCGGCGAGCGCGCTGTAGATGCGCGCCCCGCTGCGCGACCCGGTGGCGAGCAGCAACTCCCTTCCAGCGGGCCCCTGTCGCGTCACCAGGACCATCATGGCTGGCGCGAGCCGCGCGTAGTAGACCTCGCCGCAGGCCGGGCAGCGGCGGGCCCGTCCCCCGTCGCTCTCCTCGGTGGGAGCGGCGCACGCGCCGCAGTGCCGGTGGGTCCGATCGAACTCGAGAGCCTGGGCGGCGCGGCCAGCCACCGCCACGAGCTCGTCCGGCAGGCGGTCGAAGAGCCTGCGCAGCGGCTCCAGCGTGAACCCAGGTGGAGCCGCCTCGGTCCGTGCCCGCGCCGCCCAGCAGGGGACCTCGCCCAGGAGGCCGATGCATCGCGCGCCGTCGACGGGGACCAGCGGCCCATCGCCCTGCGGGACGGTGAGGGTGTCCGCCTGGCCCGCCGCGGCGGACGTGAGGAGTCTCCCGCTCTCGAGCACGAACCAGAGCCCGCCTGGCGGGCTCGAGGCGGGCGCAGACCAAAGCGGTGTGAAGGAGGCAGGCAGGAGCATGGAGGACAAGGAAAGCAACACGAGTGGGCAAGAAGGTCAACGGCACGCCCCCACGTACGCGGCGACGCGGCAGGGGGCCAGCGTTTCACCGTCGAGCTCGTGATCTCTGCGCCGAAGCATGGGAGATTGCGGGCCTCATCGGCCATGCCGACTTCAGGAAGCGCGGGTAGAGGGGTTGAGTGTGGCACGGACCATGCGGAGAGGTAAGTCGGCTGGGAAGAGCGCGGCCGACGAGAGATGGGGCGGCGGGGCACGCGGTAGAGCGAGGGCCCAAGGTTGCGCTGCGAGAGCGAGAAGGAGCAAGACGGCGCCTCGTGGGAGAACACGAAGGTCGTGCTCAGGCCGGCGAACCGTAGGTTCGACCTGGTCGTACCCGAACGGCATCACGCCGGAGTCGCTCAAGCGCGAGCACCTCTCGGTGCAGCGCAACCCCATCATCGCCGACGTCTTCCACCGCACGGGCCTGATCGAGAGGTGGGGCAGGGGCACCAACCGAGTCGCCGAGATGTGCGAGGCGACGGGCCTCGCACCGCCGGAGTCCAGGGAAATCACGGGGGCGGCGGTGGGCGTTCGTGAGCACTACCTGAATCCCGCGCTAGCGAGCGGCCTTGTCGAACTCATCCTCCTCGACAAGCCGAAGAGCCGCCTTCAGAAGTACCGGTTGACGGCCAGCGGTCGCGCGGCCCTGGCCAAGACGGAGCCGAAATGACTCGCCCAAAGCCATCCCGCACAGCTGGCCGGAAGGTCACGCGTCGCAAGCTCGCCGCCCCGGAGGTGGAAGCTGCGGTCCGCGAGACTTTCGCCGACATCGTGAAGATCATCGATGACGCCAAGGCCAATGGCGCCTTCTCCGGACGCAGAGCCTCCCGCCACGCAGCCAAGCCGAGCGCGGCGAGGGACCCGGGGGCGCCGTTCGCGCGCATCGTCGCCGACGCGAAGACCGAGGACCAACAGCTCCGAGCGCTCGAAACGGCCGCCCAGAAGGAGGTCACGTTTCCGGGCGACGCCTTCGTGATCGGCGAACCGGTCGAGGTGGCAGCCATCCACTACAGCGGGCACCCCCGGGCCGGGCTCACCGTTCACTGTCGCAGGGGCGAGCGCCTCTTCGACGCAGCTCTCGCCCATGTCGAGTTCTTGCCCGGCAGCGACGGCGCTCGCTTCGTCTCGCTCTACCGCGCATGGCTTGGCCTCGGGGAGCTGCCGCCAGAGCCACGCGTTCACCGCGCAGCACCTGCCCGCCGGCACAAGGTGACGGGCGACGACATCGCCAGCGGCGAGCCGGTGGAGCTCGTCGTGCTGGCTTGCAAGTCGAACGCACTCCGCTGCCGGCTGCTCGGTACCGCGAGCGAGCTCACGCTGCGCACCGCGGTTCGCGACGAGGTGCCGGGCGAGATCGTGAGCGTCGTCCCGACGAAGCAGTGGACGCACGCGGGGCACACCTATGTCGCGGCCAAGGTCGCTTCGAGCCGCAACGACGTGGAGGCACTCGGGCTCACGCCGCTCGTGGTCAAGGACGAAGGCGAGTGGGACCCGGAGAAGGCGTACTGGGGCGAGGAAGGCGAGCCCATCGACGAGTGGGCCAAGCCCATCATCGCCCACGGCAAGCGGCGACTGTTTGAGATGGAGCAGGTGATCCCCCGCGCCGATCCCGAGGACTGGGATTTCGACCCGATCATCGAGGCGAGCGAGCTAAACGCCGCCGGCGATCGTCGCGGCGCGCGCGAGATGCTCATGGGAATGCTGGCGCTGGACCTGCGCTGCCTCGACGCCCACGCCCACCTCGGCAACTTCGAGTTCGACCACCGGCCCGAGCAGGCGCTGCGCCACTACCAGGTCGGCGTGGACATCGGCGTCTTCTCCATCGGCAAGAAGTTCAACGACGTCCTCGCTTGGGACCTCATAGACAACCGCCCGTTCCTCCGCTGCCTGCACGGGCTCGGCTTGTGCTGGTGGCGCTTCGGCAAGATGAAGGAGGCCGCCGGGGTCTTCCGGAAGATGCTGTGGCTGAACCCGAGTGACAACCAGGGCGCTCGCTTCAACCTCGCCTGCGTCGACGCCGGCCGCGAATGGAAGCCCGAGGCGTGACCCGCCATTTGCTGCCTGCCTGTGCCCCCCCAGAAAGACGAAGATGCAGGGGCGGAGGAGGGGAAGGCCACCGAGGCTGAACCCCGTTTCACGGCTCAGGCTTCGAGGTCTGTTCCCCGACGAAGGGACTACCGTGACTCGCTCGCCGCGCGCGGCCAGATCGAGTCTGCTTTGCGCCAGGGGCCGTTCTATGGCTCGCGGCCAAACTACGAAGGGCTCTCGTAGCCACCTTGAAGCTGGCCTCGGCCCCACCTTCGATCCGAAGTAAGGCAGCCACGCGAACCCTTCGGCCTAGGAAGGTCGCTGAGCCTGGCCGTCATGCAAGCGGCGTTGACTCCGCCGCCGGCGGGCGATCTTCGAGCGGCGAGTGGGGTGGGGGCGGCTACTATTGACCGTAGTAGGCTCGATCGCTATCTTGCCCACCCTCATGCGCACCTTCGACCACGCCGGCAGATTCCTCGGCTCGCTGGAAGAGCGGGTCATGGAGGTGCTGTGGACGCGACCGGGCCCCATGGCGGTCCGGGAGGTGTGCGGCAAGCTGAAGGGCGATTTGCCGCTCGCCTACACGACGGTCATGACGACGCTCGATCGCCTCTTCAAGAAGGGTCTGCTCAAGCGCCACAAGGACGGCAGCGCCTTCGTCTACGAGACGGCGATGAGCCGCGACGACTATCGGCGTCGCATCGTCGAGAGCACCGTCTCCGGGCTGATCGAGCGCTCGTCCGACCTTGATCCGGTGCTCGCCGCGTTCGTGGACGCGGCCGCGGACGTCGACGAGGACAACCTGAAGCGGCTCGAGGAGCTGATCGCGCAGCGGCGAAGGAGCGGGCGATGATGACCGCGGCCTCGCTCGTCGCCTTTGCTCTGGTCTTCCTCGGTGCCACCACAGGGCTTTCCGCCTTGATGGCTGCAGCCGTGCTCGCCAGCGGTGGTGCCCTGCGCCGGAGGGGACCCTGGGTCGAGCGCCGCGCAGCCGCTGGCGCGTTGGTGCTCCCGCCGTTGCTCGCGCTCGGGCTCGTCGCTGCGCTGGCCGCCGACTCGGCGCTGGGGGTGTGGGCGGGAACCGACCACTGTCTGGATCACGACCACCACCTGCACCTCTGCCTGCTGCACGGCGCAGCGTGGGCATCCCAGGCATGGGCGCTCGCGCTCGTCGTCTTCGCCGGGACCTTCGCTGCAGTTCGCTCCGGGCTCTCGCTCTGGGCGCACGCGGTGGCGCAGCGCTCAGCCAACAGGCTGCGCAGCCTTGGCACCGAGCTGGCGATCCGCGGTTGCTTCGTTGTGCCTTCGCGGGAGCGTTTCGCCTTCACTGCAGGGCTCGTCTCGCCGACCGTCCTGCTCTCGAGCGCGGCGTGGGAGTCGCTCTCGCCCGACCAGCGAGACGCGGTGCTCGCGCACGAGCTGGGTCACCTGGCCCATGGCGACCTCTGGCGTCGGGCGGCGCTCGGCTTCGCGGCTTCCTTCGGCGCACCGTTGCT
This sequence comes from Deltaproteobacteria bacterium, assembly GCA_016218885.1. GTDB lineage: Bacteria > Myxococcota > Myxococcia > Myxococcales > UBA5297 > JACRCT01. The sequence continues at coordinate 5,520 of JACRCT010000638.1, forward strand.
CGCCTCGCGTGTGCTCGGCGTGTGGTCGCTCGCGGCCGAACGCATCTGCGATCGGCGCGCCGCTCTCGCCGTAGGCCGCCCGAGCACTGTGGCGAGCGCCATGCTCGCCCTCGTCCGCACGTCTTCTCAGCGGACCGCGCCGGCAGGGGCGGTC
>JACRCT010000639.1 GCA_016218885.1 Deltaproteobacteria bacterium
CCGAGGGCGGCGTTGATGCGCGGGTCGGCGGGCAGCAGCGTCTGGGCGGCCTTCAGGTTCTTGTAGGCTTTCTCCAGATCGCCGGAGTGCATCTGCAGGATGCCCAGCACGCTCATGAGGAGGGTGCTCTTCTTGTTCGATTTCTCGGCGTCCTCGACGATCTGGGCGAGCCAGTCCTCGGCGCCCTTGGCGTCTCCGCCGAAGAACCGGATGTAGGCCTCGGCCGCGTGAATGTGAGAGTGCTCCTGCTTGGCCGCCTTGGCCTTCGCCAGGTGCTCCTTCGCGCGCTCCTGAACGTCCTCGCCATGCTCGCCCCAGCGGATGGCGTAGCCGTAGGCGAGGAAGGCGTGGGCTGGGTAGTGCTGGGAATCGAGGTCGCTGACGATCTGCGAGCCGTAGTCGCAAGCCTTCTTGTAGCTGGCGAAGCTGTCGTGGGCGAGCTCGTCCTGGATGCCCTTGAGCAGCTTGGCGATCTTGCCGTCCCGCACCTCGTTGGCTTTGCGGATCATGAAGAAGCCGCCGAGCGCGAGGCCGCCAGCGAGGATGATGCTCACCGTGATGATGAGCCCCGTCATCCCGCCCTTCTTCTTGCTGACCAGGCTGTCCTCGCGGTCGTACTTCTCGGAGAGCTCCTCGAAGCTGACGCGAGGGGCGGCGGGGCGGGGCGCCGGGCGCGGCTGCGCTGCGCGGGGCGCCGCTTGAGGATTTCGCTGGGCAGGTTGAGCCGCTCGCGCCGGATGCGCGGAGACGGGCGTCTGCATCCCCGGCTGAGCCACGGCTCCGACGCCCGCGTGCAGATCGCGGGCGGGCGCAGCGGGGGTGAGCACCGGAGGCGCCACGACCACGGGCGGCGGTGGGGGAGGCGGCGGCTCGGGGGCGGGCACTGCGACGCTGTACTTCTTGCAGAGCTCGAGGGTTTCCGGGTCCTTTGGGTCGGCGGCGATGGCCTTCTTCAGGTGCTCTGCGCCCTGGGCGGTGTCGCCGCTCTTGCACAGGATGGAGCCCAGCAGACGAAGCGCGTGGAGGTCGTTGGGCGAAGCCAGCAAGGCGCCCTGCAGCTCCTCGAGAGCCTTCTTGTCCTTGCCCTGCTCGGCGTAGACGCGGGCGAGCAGGACCCGAGCGGTGACTGTCTCCGGGTGGGCCTTCACGCCCTTCTTGCAGACGACCATCGCCTCCATGAACCGGCCCATCGCCAGGTAGGCCTCGGCGAGAGGCTTGTACGCCTCCGAGGTGGGATCGGTGGCGAAGGCGTGCTCGAGTTGCGCGAGCTCGGTGGGGCTCAGAGGATTTTTGGAGGCGCTCGGCGGCATGGCCTTCAGGGAGTGGTGCGAGGGTGACGGCTGATTATGGCACCCTGGATTTGGGGTGTCAAATGACGTAGTTGCCGCATGCTCGCACTGGGTGGACCGCGGGCGCGAGGGAAAAAGCGCTTGACTCGCCGGGCCGGATTCGCTACCTCACGGCCCGCTCGGGGTCCGAGAGGGTCTTCGAGGCAGAGGGTCGAGCGTGGGGGTGTAGCTCAGTTGGGAGAGCGCCGCGTTCGCAATGCGGAGGTCGTCGGTTCGATCCCGTCCACCTCCACCACGCACGAAAGGCCCCGGGACGAAGGTCCCGGGGCCTTTTTCTTCGCTCATGCCGTGGGTTTGACAGTCCAAGAAAGGGCCTCCTAGCATCGCGGCTGACGGCCCGCTTTCGAACCTCGCCTTAGGAGAGACGCTCCATGCCGCGAAGCATCGCGCTTGCCTGCCTCTGCTCACTGCTTGGTGTGTTGCCCTCTGGGACGGCCGAAGCGGCCGAGGAAGAGGATCGAAAGATCGAGAAGCTGGTCAGGGAAGCCCAGAAGGCCTACGACGCCGGAGACTGCAAGAAGTCGGCGGAGACGCTCCAGAAGGCCTTCGAGCTCAAAGCCGTGTCCAAGCTGCTCTTCAACATCGCCCGCTCGTTCGAGAAGTGTGGCGAGGACGAGCAGGCCATCCGCTTCTATGAGCGCTACGTCGATGCCGGCGAGGATACCGGCCTGGTGCGCAGGGCCTCGAAGGCGCTGGAGCGGCTCAAGCAGGCGCGCGCAGCCCGGCTCGCCGAAGAGAAGCGTCAGCAGGAAGAGGCTCGCAAGGTCGAGGAGGCCCGTCGCGACGCTGAGCTGGCCAAGGTGGCGACAGAGAAGGCCCAGGCCGAGGCCCGGGCCTCTGAAGCCGAGGAGCGCAGCCGCCGGGCCTTGGCAGAGGAGAGGCGCGCCATCTCCCGCGGGCCCTCCCCCTTCACCTTCGGCCTGGCAGGCCTCGCCGTCGTAGGGCTGGGCACGGGCATCGCGTTCGGAGCGATGGCCAACGGCGCCAAGGGCGACTACTCGGCGTCGACCAACCTCGCGGCCAAGCAAAGCCTGCGCTCGACAGCCGAGCAACGAGCTCTGGTGGCGGACCTCTCCTTGGGGATCGCCGCGGCTTCGGCGGTGGGGGCGACGGTCCTCTTCTTCCTCACGACGAGTGGAGCCGAGCCCGCCCCCGTGACCTTCAGCGCTGGGCCCGGGGGCGTCGCGCTGAGTGGGAGCTGGCCATGACCGCCTCTGCGCGCCACCTCCTTCGATTCGCGCTCGTGGTCTTAGGGCTTGCCCTGTCCTCGGCTTGCTCTCTGGCGGTGGGCTCCTTCGAGGAGTGCAAGGCAGATGCGGATTGCCTCGCCAAGGGCGTCGACCTGGTCTGCAGCCAGAAGATGTGCGTGTCGGGGGTGCCCTCGGACGACCCGATGGCCCAACGCTGCTCCCGGAAGCTGGGCATAGGGGGAGCCAACAGCATCGTTCTCGGAGCGCTGCTTCCCTTCACGACCGCCAACGGGAAGGACGACGACCCCCGTGGCCAGACACGCGCCAACGCGATCCAGCTGGCGGTGGACGAGATCAACCAGCGCCAAGGCGTCAACGGCAAGCGGCCCTTCGAGGTCGTGGTCTGCGATAGCTCGGGCGACGGCGAGAAGGCCAAGGAGGTCGCGGATTGGCTGGTGCAGACGCGCCAACCGGTGGCGCTCATCGCGGGCGGAAGCGCGGAGACCATCGCGATCTCCGCGGTGACCGTTGACCGGGGCGTGCTGCTCATGTCCGCCTCAGCCACCTCGGCGGAGATCACCAGCATGCGCAAGCAGCGCGACGGCGACCCTGCGCCGCTGGTCTGGAGGGCGGCTCCCAGCGACGCCATCCAGGGCAAGGTCATCGCCGACCTGCTTCTCCCTGAGGCAGCAGCCGGCACCCGCATCGCCGAGATGATCGTCGATGATCCGTACGGCCAGGGCCTCGCCGCGGTCTTCGAGGCGCGGTATGGCGCGGGCGAGAAGCAGGCTTTCCTGTTCGACAAGGATGGGGATCCCTCCCTGGCGATCGCCCAAGCCGAGGCCTATGCCCCGACCGTGACCCTGCTCATCGGCTTCCCCAACGACGTCACGGCCATCCTCAATGCCGTCGCCTCCAAGGAGGCGCTGCGCCGGTCGCAGTGGTTCTTCACCGACAGCGCCAAGAGCAGCGCGGTCTTCTCTGCCCTGGCCGACACCGCCTTCCTCGAGGGTGCCCGGGGCACGGCACCTGCCACCCTGAGCGGCACGGCCTACGAGAGCTTTCGCACTCGATACCGCTCCAAGTTCAATGCCGACCCCAATGACACCAGCTTCACGGCTCACAGCTACGACGCGACCTACCTGCTCGCGCTCGCGGCTTCCTGGGCGGCGACCAGCGCGGGCGATCAGCCGATCACCGGTGTGCGCATGGCCCTGGGGCTCACTCATCTGTCGTCGGGCGAGCCGCGTTCCCTCGAGCTCTCGGAGTACATCACCATGCGCAACGCGCTCGAGGCGGGCACGAGCATCAACGTGACCGGGGCCTCGGGGCTGCTGGACTTCGACCCTGTCACCGGCGAGGCACCGTCGTCGATCGAGGTGTGGAAGTACACCCAGGCCGGGGGGATCTCCAACGTGGAGATCCGTCCTCCTCCGAAGTAGCTGCTACTCGATCATCTCCCGGCATAGCGGCGGCGTCTGCGCTCCGGGCACGCAGGCGTAGCGCGAGAAGTCGGTGATGCCCGAGGCGGCCAGGACCTGCTCGTCGTAGAGGGCCCGGCCGCTGAACCGCGCGGCGTCTGCCGCCACGATGGCCACCGTGGCGTCAGCGAGGATTTCCGGGGAGCGCCACTGAGCGCGGCTGCCGAAGCCGAAGTGCAGCGTTGCCTGGCTCTCGATCATGGTGACGGGCCACAGCGCGGTCGCGCCGATGCCGTGCTCCTTCTCCTCTTCGGCCACCGCCAGCGCCAGCATCGTCATGCCCATCTTCGAGAGCAGGTAGGGGGCCTTGCCCGCCAGCTTCCTCGTCGAGATGGGGGGCGACATCATCACCACGTGGCCGCGCTTCTGCTCCCGCATGGCGGGCAGGACAGCCCGCGTGCACAGGAAGGCCGCACGGACGTTGACGTCCATCACCAGGTCGAAGCGCTTGGGCGGCATGTCGGCCACGCTCGCCCAATGGAGGGCGCCAGCGTTGTTCACCAGCACGTCCACGCGGCCGAACGCCGAGAGCGTCTGGGAGACCATCCCCTCGACCTCGGCCTCGTTGCGCACGTTCACCTGAACCGCGAGCGAGCGCCGCCCCATCGCCTGGACCTCCCTCGCCGTGTCGTGGATGGTCCCGGGCAGCTTGGGGTCGGGATCGGAAGTCTTGGCCGCGACCACCACGTCGCAGCCTTCGCGCGCGAGCGCGAGCGCCACCGACCTTCCCACCCCACGGCTGGCGCCAGTCACGATCGCCACTCGCTTCTCGAGCTGCATCAGCTCTCCTCGCGTCGCGCAGAAATGACCGCTTCATCTATTGCTTGCGACGCTCTATGGCTGCAAGCCCTTGGCCTCGAAACGCATCAGTGCAAATCCGCTCCTCGTCGCCACGTAGACTGCCGCGGGCGAGACCATGGCGTCGACATAGACGCGGTGGACGTCGTTGGTGGGCAGGCCCTCGACCCGCCCCAGGTTGACGCCGCGAGGCTCGGGCTTGGGGTTCCAACGCCACAAGCCGCCGCCGCGGAGCGCGATGAGGAGGGTGTCGTCCGGCAGCCGCTGCAGATCGATGATGTCCCGGCTTGGCAACCCCAGGTCCGTCTCTGGCGAGAGGTAGAGGTAGGCCTGGCCGGGCTTCCAGACCGCGAGCCCGAAGGGGCCCGCGTAGGCGGCGTCGGCTCCCGGGCCGCTGGCGAAGTAGACCGTGCCGTCCGAGAGCGCGGCGATGCCTGACAGATAGATGCTGTCCCCGTCGGCGACCTGGAACACCGGTGGGCTGGCGATGGCCATCCAGAAGGGGTGGCGCGGGTAGGCGGGTGGGCAGTCG
>JACRCT010000651.1 GCA_016218885.1 Deltaproteobacteria bacterium
GGGACCGGCGTTGAGGCGGCGGTGACCGGTGGTGGCGGAGCCGATGCTGCTCTCGGCGGGGTGACGCTGGCCACCTTCTGCCTCGAAGGTGGGCGAGCGGACTGAGCGGACGGGAGGCTCGGGGCCGGCGAAGGCGGGGCCGGGAGCAGAGGTACCTCGAACGCCGGCGGTCCGCCCATCGTCGCTGGGGGCAGGCTGGGCGCGGGCAGCTTCTGCGGCGTGCGCGACACGATGGCGACGCCGCCCGCGAGGCCTGCGACCAGGACGGCTGCGGCAAGGGCGAGCTTCCAGGTCGCAAGAGGCGCTGCGGCGCTCGGCCCCGCCCCCGCCCGAGCAAGCCTCGTCCAGACACGATCCAGCCGCTCCTGTGGAAGGGCGGAGGCAGGACCCGCCTTGCGCATCAAGTCGCGTGCGTGCTCCTCCAGCGGGTCGCCGCCCGCCGGGCCCTCGCTCCAGCGCCTCTGGATGGGCTCGCCTTTCATCAGTCTCCCTCTTCCTCTTCGAGCTGCTTGAGCCGCGCGAGGAAATCGGCTCTTGCCCGGTGCAGCCATACCCAGACCGTGCCCGCCTTGGCGTCGCACAGCTGGGCGATCTCTGTTGCCGAGAGCCCCTCCATCTCGAAGAGGATGAGCGCGTTGCGGTACTTCTCGCTCATCCGGTCGAGCACCCGATAGACCCGCGCGCGCGCCTCGCTTCTCTCCAGCGCCTCCAGGGCACTCTCCTCAGAGGACGGCACCTCTCCGGCCACCTCCTGCGCCGAGCCTCTGAGCCAACGGCGCAGCTTCTCGCCGCGCCGGCGCCGGCGCACGACGTTGGCGGTGATTCCGAAGAGCCAGGTGCTCAGGCTCGAGTCGCCGCGGAAGCTCGCATGGCGCGCGTGGACGATGGTGAAGACCTCCTGAAGCAGGTCCTCCACGTCGGCGCCGGGGCCGGCGAGAGCGCGCGCCCAGCGCGACACCGAGCCTGCGTAAACGCGGAAGATCTCAGCGGTATTCGAGGACCGGCCCTCTTCGCGACAGGCGATGGCTGCATCGAGGGCCACTGGAGTCATCCCCCGTGAGTCTCCGGACCGCGAAAAACCTTTCATCTCGGTGCCAGGTTTCGTCCTGAAGCCCGGTTCCCAAAGGAGACCCCGACACGCAGGTCGAGCGCAACGCGCGGCAGATCGGCGCCCAAGTCCAGGCCCTGGACCACGACCGTCTGGCGTCGCGGAAACGCCGTGCCAGCGAGCTCGACCCAGCACGACCACCTCGGGAGCTGCTTCGCGAGCCTGACGCTGACCTGGGCGCCGGGATCGAAATCGAGCGCGTGCTGGTTCTGGTCGAAGCTCACGCCGTCCGCGTACAGAAGGGCGGCGATCAGCTCTGCGGCGGCCTCGACACGCGCGGTGCCTTCCCAGAGAAGCAGGCGAGGGCCGAGCCCCAGGGCAGGCCTGGCCCACTTCACTCGCCCCGGGCCCAGCGCGCGCTCGAAGGGAGCCGCCGCGGTGATCGACAAGCGCCCTCCCCAGCGACTGTCCTCGCGACCGACACCTATGGCGAGCACGCCTCCGGGTCGCACCACCCCTCCCGAGAGAGAGGCTGCTGCGCCCGCGTCGAGGCTGAGCTGAAGCCGAGGGCGCTCCTCCAGGGCTGGGGTCTCAGGTTCCCTTGCACGGGGCAGCAGGATGGGCCGCCGGCCCACTTCCAACTCGGAGAGCGGACGCGCCTGTGAGCGCAGCTCGGCCTCCCAGGCCGCAAGGACTGCAGCACACGCGTCGGCGAGCTCGGCGCACGAGGCCGAGCGCAGCGTGCGCTGGGCGAGGAGGCGACCCTGGTCGTCGCGCAGCTCCACCTCGATCCCGCCCTCGATGGCGCTCAGGGCCGCGCGATGGGTGGGCCCGGCCTCGCCAGCCGGGAGCAAAACGCTCAGGCGAGCCGCGACCCCATCGGCTGCGGGGCACGCAGTGTCGGAGCCGACGTCGACTGCCGCCAGGGCCAGAAAGGTCAGAAGTGCAAGGTTCAGGGCAGGATCCAGGGCCAATCGCGAGGCCCGAGCATGTCTTCGTGAGCTCCAAGAATAGCTCGCTGCGCGGAACCCGCGACCGGCGGTTCTGCAGCTTGGGACCGTCCTCGCGTGGATCGTCCCGGCTATCGTACGAGCCGGCAGCGCCCTTCGACGCACGCTGAGCGCACCGGCCGGCACGAAGGGTCGCTGCTGAGCACCGTCAGGCAGGCCTGTCAGGGCTCAAGCCGATGCGCTCCGCAAGAAGAGGCGGCCAGCAGCGCCACGGCAGCGGCGGAAGGCCCCGCCAAGCAGCTCGTGCTCATCGGGTTCGTCCTCCACCTCTCTCGAATACGGCAGCATGGCGGTCGGGGAAATCAGCCGCAGGAGGACGCCGTACCCTGACATTGCGTCAAGCCGTCCGATTCGCCCGGACAAGAGGGCAAACCCCCGCAATGCCGACGCCGGGCTCCTCCGCGCTCAGCTCAGCATTGCGTACACGAGGCTCGCCGCGCTCCACACCCCCATCCCCGCGAGGACGAGGCCTATGGCTTGGAGCAGCCGGTTGAGCGTGGCGGGGTGGAAACGCTCGCGCCAGCGGCGCATCAGCCAGAGCATCGCTGCGAACCAGCCGAAGATGCCGCAGCCCACGCCCACCGCGAAGAACATGGCGGCGGGCAGGGTGGTGGGGACGAAGCGCAGCGAATGGAGAACCGTGACCGCCGCGGTCCAGGTGGCGATGAAGGTGGGGTTGAAGGCGGTGACGGCGAAGCCCAAGGCGAGGCTAGACCGTGGGTGCTCGCGCACACGCTCCACCTCGATGCCCGGCCTCTCCTGGTGCAGCACCAGGTAGAGGCCGAGCCCGATGAGGACGAGCGCCGCCAGGGCGCGCGAGGCGAGCATCGTGCGCGGGAAACGGGTGACGAGCTGGGCCATGCCCCAGTAGGCCAGGAAGGCGTATCCGCTCTCGGCGATGGCCGAGCCGCCGGCAATGGCGAGCCCGCTGCGGTACGCGCCGCGCAATCCTCGCCCGAAGACGAGCAGGGCGATCGGACCGGCAAGCGGCATGGACCCAACGAAGCCGAAGAGGACGCCGAAGGGCAGGGAGAGCAGCACGGGCGGGAGAAGATAGCGGCTTGCACGCCCGGCGGCCACGCGGCCAGCGGTTATCAAGCCCCACCCTTCGAGTCGATGATCCGCTGGATGGTGACCAGAGCCGTCGCGAAGGAGCGCGCCTGTCGATGGACTCATTCCTAGCGCGCCAGCCCATCTTCGACCCCCAGAGCGCGGTGTACGCGTACGAGCTCTTGTTCCGCTCCGCGGCGGACAAGAACTGGTTCACGGGCCAGGACCCCGACCAGGCTTCTGGAAAGGTGATCCACAGCAGCGTCCTCGACTTCGACTGGGAGTCCTTGACCGGCGGGCGCCGCGCCTTCGTGAACCTCACCCGCCAGGGCTTGCTCGCCGGGTGGGTCAAGGTGCTGCCGCCGGAGAAGGCGGTGGTCGAGGTCCTGGAAACGGTGGCGCCGGACCCCGAGGTGATCGCCGCCTGCGCCGAGCTCAAGCGCGCCGGTTACCTCCTGGCGCTCGACGACTTCGTGTATGCGCCGGAGTACGAGCCTCTGCTCGCGCTCGCGGACTTCGTGAAGATCGACTTCCTGCTCACCAAGGAGCGATCTCAGCGCGAGGCGATCGCCCGCGCGCTGCTGCCGCGGCGCATCCGGATGCTGGCGGAGAAGGTCGAGACCCGCGAGGACCTCGCCCAGGGACGCGAGCTTGGCTACACGCTCTTCCAGGGCTACTTCTTCTGCCGGCCGGAGATGCTCGCTACCAAGGAGATCCCGCCCTCCAGGCTTGCCTACCTGCGGCTGCTGCAGGAGCTGCATCGCCCCGAGGTGGGGTTCGACCGGCTGGAGCAGATCGTCAAGCAGGACCTGTCGCTCTCCGTCAAGCTCCTGCGCTACCTCAACTCCGCGGCGTTCCGCTGGAGCAGCCGGGTGTCCACCATCCGCCAAGCCCTCGCGCTGCTGGGCGAGCGCCCCCTTCGCCAATGGGCGAGCGTCGCGGCCTTCGCCTCCCTCGGCGAGGGCCGGCCCGCAGAGCTGGTGGTCACCAGCCTGGTCCGGGCGCTCTTCTGCGAGCGCCTCGCCGCGTGCGCCGGCCTCGCCGGGGCGCAGCTCGACCTCTTCCTGGTGGGCCTGCTCTCGGCGCTCGACGCCCTCGTCGGCCGGCCATTGCCCGAGCTGCTGGCCGGGCTCTCACTGCGGGACGAGGTCCGCGACACGCTGCTCGGCGGGGGCCGGCCCACCAAGCTGGCTCCGATCTGGGCCCTCGCTCAGACCTGGGAGCGGGGTGACTTCGTGGCCGCCGAGGCCCTGGGGCAGCAGGTCAGCGTTCCCACGAGGACCATCGCCGAGACCTATCGGCAGGCGCTGGCTCAGGCCGACGCGGTGCAGAGCAGCGCAGCTTGACCAGGGTAGGCCTTGAGGCTCCTTCCTCCTGGGGGCGCGGGCGTCCACGCCTGCGGAGCCCTCAGGCGAAGGCCTGGCCTTTCGACTCGCCGCTCTGGATGTCGCCGGGCCGGGCTTCTCGCCTTGCGCTACACGGGGCTTGGTTGCCGATTCGCTTGCGCTCACCCACCCTGCTCCACGCCGTCCGGTGTGCTCCGCTGCCGGCTCGCTTGCGCTCGGGCCTTGGAGCGCTCCCGAGCTGCGTGCTACATCGGAGCCTCCCGCCGTCGGAGCCCCCGTGATCCTCTGGCCCGCCCTGGCCCTCACGTTCCTCGCCGCCACACCGGCACCCTCGCTGACGGGGGTCGAAGCCGCAGCCCCCGCGCGGAGCAGGGTGGGGCCGATCGACGATCTCCCGGATCCCAACGATCCGCTCGAGCGCCTCTATGGCCGCAAGTCCCTGAGCTACGACCAGGGGATGCCTTCGGTCACCGTGATGCTGATGGAGGGGCAGAGGTCGGTCTCCTTCGTGACCAAGGCTCGCATGCGTCTTCAGGCCCAGGGGGGGCTCAACAAGACGCTCGAGGCTCCGGCGGGCTCGGCCTGGACGATCCGCCTCGCCGACTACGAGCCGGGCGAGATCGTGGAGTCAGTGCAGGTGGCCGAGCATCCCTTCAACGACAAGGAGGGTCTCGCCGAAACGCGCAAGCTCTGGGAGGAGCGCGGCTATGCGGTGCGCACGCTCATCATCGGCTCGCTCCACGGGATCGCGGGGCACGTGCTCGACAATCGCCGCCAGCGGGTCTTCATCGGCGAGGCGATATCCGAGACGCAAGCCAAGGAGGTCCTCAAGACGCTCCACCAGAAGTACGCGTTCCAGGCCACCCGCGTTCCCTTCCTGAAGAGGCGGCCGCACGGGAAGCTGGAGGTCGTGGACGCGTCGGGTGCAGTCCTCGCGGTGGCGCAGGACCTCGCCAGCGTGACCTCGCCGGACAAGGGCCCCTTCCTGGTCAAGGAGGTCGAGCACAGCCGGGGCTACAAGGCGCACGGCCGGCAGGACCGCACCTTCCGGGGCGACCTGGAGTTCGTCGTCGACCGGCATGGCGGGATGGCGGTGGTCAACTCGGTGCCGATGGAGTCCTACCTGCGGGGCATCGTGCCCTCGGAGATCTACGCCAAGGCGCACCCGGAGGCGCTCAAGGCGCAGGCGGTGGCGGCGCGGGGCGAGGTGCTGGCCAAGCTGGGGATTCGCCACCTCACCGATCCCTATCTGCTCTGCGCCGAGCAGCACTGCCAGGTGTATACGGGCATGTCCGGCGAGGCGGCCTCGACCGACGCCGCCATCGCCGCCACCGCCGGCGAGACGCTGTTCGCCCCTGAGGGTGGGCCGTTGGTGGACACGGTCTACAGCGCGGTCTGCGGCGGGCACAGCGAGGACAACGACGCGGTGTGGCCGAGCCTTCCGGACCCGATGCTGCGCGGCCGCTCCGACCTGATGGAGACGCCGGAGGCGTTCCAAAAGGGAGTCGACGACAAGAACCTCGAGGACTTCCTGACCACCGCGGCCCGGAGCTACTGCTCCATCTCCAGCTTCTCCAAGGCCACGAAGTACCGGTGGGAGAAGCGCTTCACCCGCGCCGAGGTGGACGAGATCGCCGCGCCCTTTCGCGTGGGCAGGGTGCAAGTCATCGCGGTGGCCAAGCGGGGGAGCTCGGGGAGGGCCACGGTGCTGACCATCGCGGGCGAGGAGGGGGCGACGCAGGTCCGCGGCGAGCTCAACATCCGCAAGCTCTTCCAGAACCTCAACAGCGCCCTTTTCAGGGTCGAGGGTCCGAGCAGGCTTCACCCCGGCGAATGGGTCTTCACGGGGGCGGGTTGGGGCCATGGGGTGGGGATGTGCCAGACCGGCGCCATCGGGCGCGCAGAGCAGGGGCAGCTCTATCGCGACATCCTGCGGCACTATTACGGGGGTGCGGAGATCGTCCAGATCTACGAGGACGCTCGGGGTTCAGGGCGGGGGCCGAAGTAGGTCTCGCCCCTGGGCTCTCGACTCGCTGACGGCCCTCCCTTCATCCTCCCCATCCGGTGCTTGCTTGGCCCGGGCAGGGTCCTCCGTATCTCAGGCGTGATGTAACCTCGTGTTTTTTCTCGCGTCGCCGCATGCTTGAGAAGTCTTCGCCGAGGCGTCGGTTGCACGCTTGGAACCAAGGGACCAGCTTGAGCCCCTGAAACAAGAGAGCAACCTAGGCGTTATCATGAAGTCCGTGGCCCCTGGGCGGGCCACCGATCGAGGAGGCAGTGGCGACAGCGAGGCGCAGACGCGAAGCGCAAACCCGGCGGCTCGGCCGCTGGGCGTTGGCGGTGGTTTGCTCTCTCGGCGCCCATGGCATCCTTGCCCTCTTCTTCCTGCTCACCGGGTTCTTCTCGATCTTCTCGAAGCGTCAGCCGCTCCCGGTCCAGTCGGTGAATCCGGTGGTGTTTCGCGCGGTGCCCTCCTCGGAGTGGAGCCAGAACCGAGAGATCGGCCCCCGTCCGAACGCGAAGGTCCCCCCCTCCGACCCCAACAGCCCGCAGCTGCAGGCCAAGAAGGAGGAGGAGAAGAAGAAGGAGCCCGAGCCCATTCCCAAGGGCAAGGTCGTGGACGTCGCGCCGGGCAACGGCCTCAAGCCAGACGACGACGCCGAGTTCCTGGCGGGGACCAACAACCGGGTGGAGAAGCAGACGCGGTCGCGGGACGCGACGCCCAACTACAAGAACGCCATGCCGCGCCCCTCCAGCCCGCTCGAGCCTTCGGACGGCA
>JACRCT010000647.1 GCA_016218885.1 Deltaproteobacteria bacterium
AGCTCGACGTGTCGATGACCAGCGAGGCGAAGATGGTCAGCCCCTTCGCGGGCAAGATGCTCGGCACCGCCTCGACGGGGAGCCTGGTCCCGTCCTCCTTGACGGTGAAGTCGCACCCGCCGTTGGGCTCGCAGGACAGGCCGGTGATCGGCCGACCCTGACAGTCGTCCACCTCGAAGAACAGCGCCACTGCCGACTGGGAGAAGGTGCGCCCGTGAATGAGCCGCTCGCGAACGCAGGTCCTGTCGGGAGGCTCGCTGTAGTCGACGCCGTTGGCGACGAAGCCCTTGCTGAAGTGCGTGACCTGAGCAGTGGCGACGCCCCCGGAGACGCTGGTGCTCAGACGCGCGAACCCGGTCGTGCCGGTGCGCGACCAGAAGAGGGTCGCCAGCGAGGAGTCGCCCTGGTACCGCAGGCTTATGGTGACCGGCTGGTCGAAGGTCGTACCCTCGGGCTCGAACTTGAAGAGCGGCGAGTAGGCCGCGTAGCCGCTGGGGGCCGGGTCGGCGGTCTGGGTGACGGTGATGGCCGTGGGCGTCGCAACCGCGCCCGCGGGGATGGTGAGGGTGGCGCCCTCCAGGGCGATGCTCCCGCCGGTAGAGTCGATGGTCTTGGTGGTGCCGATGACCGGTACCCCCGCGTCGGCCGGCGTGCCCGCATCCTGGTCGGGCGACGTCCTCACGCAGACGCTGATCTCGCAGGTGAGCCCGTCCATGCAGGTCGAGTTGGGGAAGCACGGGCCGCCCTCGGTGCCGGGGTCCTTCGCGGTGTTCACGCACATGCCGGACCTGCAGGTCAGACCCTCCATGCACGTTGCGTTGGCGAAGCACGGCGCGCCCTCGGTGCCGGTCTCCTTGCCGCTCGCGTCGGGAAGCACCGAGCCCGCGGCATCGGGCGTCTCTGCCGGATTAGACGGGCTGCTGCAGGCGAGGCCGAGCCATCCGGACAGGGCGCAGGACGCAAGGCACGCGATGGTGCCCGTGCTGCTGTGTTTCAAGAGACTCATGGGTTCTCCCTCGGCGACCTGCGCCTGGACCCGTGGCGCGGAGTTGGTGCGGAGTCGGTGCGGATTCGACCACGGGAGGCGCATCGCAACAATCGGTAGTTTCACGTGTTGGCCGGAATTCTCAGGCGACCACCTTGAGTGCTCAGCCGAAGCACTTCTGCCGCCTTGGAGGGATCACCTCATGCACCGCGCCCCACATCTCTTCCACCCGCGCCCCGAATCGGGAGCTCACGATGGGCACCTCGCGCTCATGGCCTTCCTCGCGGCGGCCTGCTCGGCACAGGAAGAGCCCAGCAGCTACCGCACGGTCGAGACGGGAGGTCCGTTGCTCGGGCCCGGTTTGCCGGCCGTCGAACGTCCCGAAGGACTCGACCGGAAGCACGGGTCACACGACCAGCGGCGATTGCGGCAACCGCTTCGCGAGCATGTACACCGGCAGCGTGCCCGAGCAGGCCTGCCCCGGTCGAGCCTGCGAGGCCCCGCTCGTTTCCCAGCACGCTCGCGATGAGCACCGCCCGGCTGTCGGCGCCGGTTTTCTCCAGAAGCCTCGCCACGTGGCACTCCGCCGTGCGCACGCTGCAGCTCAGCGCGCAGGCGATCTCCTTGTTGGAGCTTCCGCGCACCAGCAGCTCCAGCACCTGCCGCTCCCGGGCCGTCGGAGGCACGGAGAACTGCGGTATTGAAGACGGCTGCGCACCGCCGGTGCTCAGGCAACGTTGCAGCCCCAGCGCAGAGCCACGGCAACAGGCTCTCGATCATCTAGAACCCGGCGTCCTGCAAGCCGCGCCGCTCCAGGCACTTGGCCCGCTCCACCAGGGCTGCGCGCAGGGCCCTCTCGCGCCGCGGGCTCGCGCCGCCGTCGGCGGGCCACCTCCGCAGCATCTCGTCGACCTGGCGGATGACCCGGTCGCAATGGCCGTCCCGGGACATCTGCTTGAGCTTCGCGGGCACCTGATCGGCGGGGACGTCGAAGGGCGGAATGGGGAGCTCGCGCAGCCGCTCGATCTGCTCCCTGAGCCAGTTGCGCCGTCCGGCATCCGGCCCCCCGGCGGCAAGCACGGGCGGAGGCTCGGGTAGCACGGGCTCGACCGAGGCGTCGCTCACGGGCAGGGCGACCCACTCGTCGACTCTGGGTTCGGGGCCGGGCTCGGCGCCCACAGGCAAGGCAGTGCCGGCGTCAGCGCCCGCGGCAGAGGGAACCCATGCAGCGGCGTCAGAGGGCTGATGGCTCGTCACGACGGGTTTGCGCCGCGCCGGCCCCGTGGGCCGTGAGGGAACGATCTCCTGGATGCGCTGCTGCTCGTGCCCCTCGAGCGCGGCGCGCTCGGCTCCCTGGTCGGAGAGGGTCAACGAGCTCCCCGCCGGGACGAGCTGGCTCTTGCCGTCGTATATGGCCTCGACCACGCCCTCCTCGACGGCCACGCCGCTGTTCTCCTCGTCGCGCATGACCATGAAGCGCGTGCCCACGACCCGGACGGTGAGGCGGCCGGCGACGACCTCGAGCAGGCGCTCAGGCTCGTGAACGGCGGAGACCGCGAGGGCGCCTTCGCTCAACGAGACCTTGATCGCCTCGGGCGAGATCTCCTCGAGGGTCGCGCGCGATGCGGAGAGCACGCCGAGCTTGCTGCCATCGGGCAGCTTGAGCCAGGCCTCGCCCTGCGGGCGGGTAGCGACAGAGGAGCCCCGGGCGAGCTTCCCGTCCGCCACCAGTGCCGATGTTCCCGAATGGCTGTCGATGGCGGTGAGCACCGAGGCCTCGTTCACCAGCGCTTCAGGATCGGGGATGAGTGCCAGCGGCGTGGGGCCGACCCCGGGCCCGCCGCGCCCCACCAGCAGGGCGACGAGCAGCGCCACGGCCAGGGCGGCGGCGGCGAACGCCGGCTTGAAGATCGGCGTCTCCCACCATGCGCGCAGGGTGCCCCACAAGCTTGGGCGGTGCAGCTCGCGGGCGGCGGCCGCGAGGATCTGGTCATCGAGCGCCCGCCACCGGGCTTCGCCAAGGTCGGGGACCGGCGGGGGCATCATCAACGGCTGCGCGGCGTGGATGCTCGTCAGCCGGGCCGCGCACTCGGAACACCCGGCGAGGTGCGCGCGCGCTGCCTCCGCGTCGGCGGCCTCGAGCTCGCCGCGTTCCAACGCCCAGAGGCGATCGAACTCAACGTGCGACACGTTCGCCTCCCGTCACCGCCAGCTCGCCGCGCGCCTGGGCAAAGAGCCCCACCAGCTCCTCCCGCGCCCGGCCCAGCCGCGAGCGCACCGTGTTCACCGGAATCGCCAGCGACTCCGAGATCTCCTCTGGCTTCATGCCCAGAAAGTCGTGGTAGACGAACACCATTCGCTTCTCGGGCGCGAGGCGCTCCAGCGCCTGGCTCATCATCTGCGCCGCCTGGGCGGCCTGGGCACTGCGCTCCGGGTCGGCGGTCGGGCCCGCGGGGGTCTCGGGCAGCTCCTCCACCGGGTCCTCCTTGCGCCGCCGCCCCGAGCGCAGGTGCATCAGCGATACGTTGGCGCAAACCCGGTACAGGAAGGTGGAGAAGCGCGCCTCACCTCGGAATGTGCGCAGGGCCTTGAGGAGCTGGATGAAGGTCTCCTGGATGAGGTCGTCCATGTCCGCGTTCGCTCCTACCAGGTGGTAGAGGATGCGGTGTACGTCCTGGCGGGTGCGGCGATAGAGCTGGTCGAAGGCGGCGAGATCGCCGTCGCGCACTCGGGCCACCAGCGGCGCGAACGGATCGGGCGCGCGCA
>JACRCT010000648.1 GCA_016218885.1 Deltaproteobacteria bacterium
GCTGCCCCAAATCCCGATAGAGGGCTTGGGACGCTCGCGTCCCTCATCGTTTCTCTTGGAAGCCCGCTTGGACATCAGGAACACCTCCGTCCTTTATCGGACGCGTCGCAATGTGCAGCCTCGGCCGCCGAGGGCCAGGTTGACGGCAGGAATTGCCTGCGGCACGAGCTCGAACCCGGCCGCCCGTGCGATTGGGAGCGAGAAAGGAAGCGGCAAACCGAAGTTCTCGAGCACGACGATGCCGCCGCGAGCGGTGACGCTGCGGAGCCGGGAGAGGAGCTGCCCCCCACAGAGCGAATTCCCCTGTGGCGCACCGGTCCGACACGAGCCGGCCTCGAAGACCCCCGTGGCGAGCACGACGTCGTAGCTTGCGGGAGGCAAGCCGTTGGCGAAGTCAGCACGGACGATATCGACGCCTGAGGCGTCGGCCGATGGGGCCAGGTCGATACCTACCACTGCGGCCCCGCGCCTTCGCAGCGCATCGACGAGCGCGCCGGTCGCACAGCAATGTCCAAGGCGCGCATGCCCCGCAGGTCACCGAGTGCCTCCTCGGTCCGCGGGAGCGCCTGGACCGGTACGGCGTGGAGAGGCGGCTCGATCTGCGCGCGTCGCTCTGCGACGCGCGGCAGGACGTCAGACGCCGCTATGGCGATTGCGTCGAGATCGCCGAGAAGCGCTTGGGCAGCCCCCGCTGCGACATGGGGCCGCCTCGCTCGCTCGAGTTCCCGACGATGGCGATTCGCCCAGCCCGAGCGGGCGAGCGCTGCCCGAATTCCCAGCTCGAACCCTGGGTTCTTGCCGAGAAGAGTGCCGTACTCCAGGCAGGTGAGCGGCAGCCACTTGGCCCAGTTCCGCTGGCGAAGGTGGCGACCGCAGATCTTCTGGCTTTGTCGCGTCCCCGCGTGGCGGACGGCGGCGTTGATCAACATCTCCGTCAGCTGCTCGGGGCCGGTCGGGAGCAACTGCAGCAGAGCGGTGGTCGAGACGTCGCGACCGTCGCAGAGACGCTCGACAGCCTGGAAGACCCGCGCTGGTCTCCGATCGTCGTTGGCGCTGGATCGGCCGCTCATGTGCGCCGCTCGGCGACAGCCTGCTCGCGATATCCGAGCAGCCGCAGCGAGTTCGCGACCACGAGGAGCGTGCTTCCTTCGTGGACGACGATGGCCACGCCAATGCCAGCGATCCCCAGGACGCTTGTCGCGAGCAGGAGGCCGATGACGCCGAGCGAGATGGCGATGTTCTGCACCACGATGGACTTCGCGGCGCGTCCCAGGCCGATGGCAAAGGGCAGCTTGCCGAGGTCGTCGCCCATCAGGGCCACGTCCGCCGTCTCCAGTGCGACGTCAGCACCCGCACCGCCCATGGCGATGCCGACGCTGGCGCTCGCGAGGGCCGGCGCGTCGTTGACGCCGTCTCCGACCATTCCGACCGTCCGCTGAGCGGCGAGCTCGCGGACGAAGCGGACCTTGTCCTCCGGCATCAACTCGGCCTGGACCGAGTCGAGCCAGAGTTGCTTGCCGACATGCTCGCCAACGCGCCTGTTGTCGCCGGTGAGCAGGATGAGCTCGCGGACTCCTACCTCGCGCAGCCGACGGAGAGCTTCGGCCGCCGCGGGGCGGATGGTATCGGCCACCGCCAGCGCGCCGACGGCCTGGTCGCCGACCGCCAGCAGCATCGTCGTCGCGCCCACTTCCTGAAGGCTGCGAACCCGGGCGGCAAGCGTCTCCGAGATGGGAACCGCGCCCGATTCCAGGAGCGTCGCGTTGCCCAGGAGGACCGTCGCTCCATCCATCGTCGAGCGCAGCCCTTGGCCAGTGACCGAGGCCACTTCCCCAATGTTCGGGACCTGGAGGGACCGAGCACGCGCGCCCTGCACAATGGCTTGCGCGAGCGGATGCCCGGACCGGCTCTCCATCGCGGCGGCAACCGCCAGGACGCGGTCCTCCGACCAGCCGGCCTCGGCTACGACTGCCGTGAGTTGGGGGCGGCCGACAGTGAGCGTTCCCGTCTTGTCGAAGGCCAGAGCGTCGAGCCGTCCGAGCGCCTCGAGGTGAATGCCGCCCTTGATGAGCACCCCGTGCCGCGCTGCCTGGGCGATTCCGCTCAGCATCGCGGAAGGCGCGCCGAGCGCCAGCGCGCACGGGGAAGCCGCCACGAGCATGGTCATCGCGCGAAGGAACGACTCCCGGAACGGGAGCCCCAGGGCCCAGGGGACGACCATCACCAGCACGGCCCCGACGAGGACGGCGGGGACGAACCAGCGCGTGAACTTCTCGACCGCCGTCTGCGCGCGGCTCTTCTGCCCCTGAGCTTCCTCGACCATCGTCATCACCCTGGCCAGGGTGCTGTCGGTGGCGAGGCGGGTGGCGCGGACCTCGAGCGCTCCTTCGCCGTTGACCGTGCCGGCGAAGACCTTGTCGCCTGGACGCTTTTCCACCGGCAGGCTCTCGCCTGTGATGGGAGCCTGGTCGACCGCCGAGGTCCCTACGACCACGAGGCCGTCGACAGGCAGCCGCGCACCGGGGCGCACGATCAGCACCTCGTCGAGGCGCACCTCGTCGACGCTGACCTCCTTCTCGGCGCCGTCGCGGCGCACCAGGGCCTGTCGAGGGGTGAGCGAGCCGAGCTTGCGAACGGCGTCGCGCGTGCGGTCGAGGGCCAACTCCTCGAGCGCGTGCCCGAGGCTGAAGAGGAAGAGGAGCAGGCCGCCATCGGCGAAGTCCTGCAATGCCGCAGCCCCCAGCGCCGCAGCCAGCATGAGCACGTCCGTGTCGAAGCGGCGCTCTCGCAAGGCGTGGAAGGCGTGGAGCGCGATCTCCCAGCCGCCGAGCACGAAGCCGACGGCGTAGCCGGGCCCGTACGCCCATGGCGAGGCCTCGGCAAAGCGCTCGAGCCCCCAGCCGCCGGCGACGAACGCGCCGGCGAGCAACGTGCCGATGAGCTCCATCCGCTCCCGCGCCCACTGGGCGACGCCGGTCTTCGGCACTCGATATCCGAGCCCCTCGATTCGCGCCTCGAGGTCGGAGCGCTCCACCTTCTTCGAGTCGAAGGCGATGCGGGCCGTCTTGTTGGGGTAGCTCACGCGCGCGTCCAGGACTCCGGCCACGCGCTTGAGTCCGTGCTCGATCACGGTCACGCAATCCGAGCAGTCCATGCCCTCCAACGAGATCGTGGCCTCATGGAAGCGTGAGGAGACGACCGCGCCCTCGTTGCGGGCGCGACGCTCGATGGCGGCCAGGGGCAAGACGTCCGGCTCGTAGTGGATGCAGAGCGCGGCTTTGCCGTTCACTTCCTCGGCATGGACGTTGCTCACGCCGCGCAGCGCGCCCAGGCGCTCGCACAGCGTCTTGACCGCGACGTTCGATGCTTCCGGTGGGTGCTGGAGGAGGACCTCCAGCTCAATCTCGACCTTTCCCATGGGCGGCATCAGGGGTTGCTGGGCTGGGCTTCGGGGGAGACCTGGGCAAGCGCCCGCCGCTCGGCACGCCCCGCGAGGAGCGAGTAGAGCGTCGGCAGGACCAGCAACGTCAGCGCCGTCGAGGTGATGAGGCCGCCCATGACCACCACCGCCAGCGGCTTCTGGATGTCCGCCCCTGACCCCGTGGCGTAGAGCATCGGCAGGTGGCCAATGAAGCTGGTGAGCGCGGTCATGAGCAGCGGACGGAACCGCAGCTCGCATCCCTTGCGCACAGTCTCAGCCACGCTCTCGCCGCGTTCCCTGAGCTGGCTGAAGAAGGCCACGAGGACGACGCCGTTCTGCACCGCGATTCCTAGCAGCACGATGAAGGCGACCGCCGCGGAGACAGACACCGGCATCCTGAAAAGGACCACCGCCACGACGCCGCCGACGAGCGCGAACGGCAGGTTGAGCAGCACAAGCAAGGAGCTGCCCACCGACCCCAGCGCCATGTAGAGCAGCACCAGGATGAGCAGGAGCGCGATCGGCACCACAATCGAGAGCTGGCGCATGGCCCGCTGCTGGTTCTCGAACTGCCCGCCGAGCTCGATGAAGTAGCCGGACGGGAGGTCCTTCTGCAGTGGAGCGAGACCCGCTTGGACCTCCTCGATGAAGCCGCCTAGGTCGCGGCCTCGCACGTTGGCCTCGACGACGACACGGCGCATTCCGTTCTCGCGGCTGACCTGGGCAGGCGCCTCGACCATGCTGATCTTCGCCAACTGCGCCAGCGGAACGCGCTCGCCATTGGGCGCGGCGATCAGCAACCTCTCGATCTCTGGGATGTCGGCGCGCGCTGCCTCGGGGAAGCGAACCACGACCGCGAAGCGGCGCTGGCCTTCGATGAGGGTCGAGGCCCTACGCCCGGCGATCGCCGTCTCGATGCTGTCGTTGACGTCCGAAACATTGATGCCGTAGCGGGCCACCGCCTCGCGGTCGATCTCCACGTCAAACTGGCTCATGCCGGAGATCTGCTCGACCTTGATGTCCTCGGCACCGCGAACGCCCATCAGCACGGCGGCCGAGCGGTCCGCGAACTGCTTGAGGGTATCGAGGTCCGGCCCGAACACCTTCACCGCGAGGTCGCTCTTGACCCCTGAGATGAGCTCGTTCACCCGCAGCGCGATCGGCTGCGAGAAGGAGTAGCGCACCCCGGGAATCTCGCCGAGGTCTGCCTGAATGGCCTTGGCGAGCGCCGCCTTGTCGCGACCGGTGGCCCACTCTTTGCGGGGCTTGAGCATGATAAACACGTCGGTCTGCTCCGGCCCCATGGGGTCCTCGGAGATCTCCGCGCGCCCGGTCTTGCTGACGACCGTGTCCACCTCGGGGAACTTCCGTAGTCGCTTCTCCATGTATTCCGAGACCTTCACGGACCCGTCGAGGGCGGCGTTGGGCAGACGCACGACGTTGACGGCGAGCGAGCCCTCGTCAAGCGGCGGCATGAACTCGGTGCCGATGAAGGGCGTCAAGGCTCCGGCCCCGGCGAGCAGAGCGACGGAGGCCGCCAGCGTGATGCGCGGGTGCCCGACCGCGCCGCCAAGCAGCCGAAGGTAGCCCTGGTGCAGCCGGCGGATGAAGAAGAACTCCTTCTCCGGCACCTGCCTGAGGATCAGCTCGGAGAGGGCGGGGACCACCGTGAGGGCGACCACCAGCGAGACGAGGAGCGCGATCAGCATCGTCAGCGCGAGGGGCGCGAACATCTTCCCCTCGATCCCCTGCAGGGTGAACAGGGGTACGAGGATGATCGCGATGATGATCACCGAGAACCCAACTGGCCGCGCGACCTCGGCGACCGCCGAGGCGACGACGTGTCGCTTCTGCTCCTTGTCGCGGTGCTCGGCCAGGTGGCGACGCACGTTCTCCACCACGACGATTGAGGCGTCGACCACCATTCCGACCGAGAAGGCGAGGCCGCCGAGGCTCATCAGGTTGGAGGAGAGCCCCACCTGGCCCATGACGATGAAGCTGATCAGGAAGGTCAGCGGCAGCGAGAAGACGACGATCAGCGCCGTGCGCAGCTCCGCCAGGAAGAGGAAGAGGACCAGGATGACGAAGATGCCGCCCTCGAGCAGCGCGTCGACCACCGTCTTGATGCAGGCCTCAATGAGCGAGGTCCGGTCGTAGAACACACTCAGGCGGGTGCCTTCGGGGAGGGTCGACTTCGTCCTCTCCACGGCGGCCTTCACGCGGCTGACCACGTCCTTGGAGTTCTCGCCCTTGAGCATGATGACCATGCCGGCGACGGCCTCGCCCTTTCCGTCGCGGGTCACGGCGCCCTGGCGCGGCTCGGAGCCGATGACCACGTCCGCGACGTCGCGCAGGTACACGGGCGCCCCGTCCTTCGCCTTGAGCACGATGCGCTCGATGTCCGGGATGTCGCGCAGCAGTCCGACGCCGCGCAGGTACATCTGCTCCCAGCCGCGGACGATGACGCCGCCGCCGGCGTTGGCGTTGTTGCGCTCGATGGATTCGACCACTTGGCTGACGGTCAGGCCGTACTTGAGGAGTTTGTCGGGCTGCAGCAGCACTTGGTACTGCTTCACGTACCCGCCAAAGCTGTTGATCTCGTTGACGCCGGGGATGGGCTTGAGCAGGGGCGAGACGATCCAATCCTGGATTGTCCGCAGCTCGGTGGCGTCGACGCGGTCGCTCTCCAGCGTGTACTGGAAGATCTCTCCGAGGCCGGTGCTGAGGGGGCCGAGCTCGGGTTCCACGCCGGGCGGGAGGTCCTCGCGCGCCTGCGCGAGGCGCTCGAAGACGATCTGGCGGGTCCAGTAGGTGTCGACGCCGTCCTCGAAGACGATGACCACCTGCGAGAGGCCGGCCTTCGAGATGGAGCGGACCGACGTGACCCGGGGGAGGCCGCGCATCACCTGCTCGACGGGGTAGCTGACGCGCTGCTCCACGTCCACTGCGGCGAGCCCGGGCGCCTTCGCCAGGATCATCACCTGGAGGTTGGTGACGTCGGGGAACGCGTCGATGGGCAGGCGGGTCCACGCCACGCCGCCCGCGGCCAACAGCACGCCCGTCGCGAGCAGGACGAGGAAGCGATTCTTGAGAAGCCAAGTGAAGAATTTCATGGTGGCTCCTCTAGTCCGCGCAGCCGGCGCCCATCTTGGAGCGCAGGACGTCCGACTTCAGCAGGAAGGAGCCGTCGCTCACGATGGTCTCGCCACCCGAGAGGCCGCCCGCGATCTCGACCCATCCCGCCCAGGCCTTGCCGCGCCTAACGGGACGGCGGACGAAGTAGTCGTCGTGGTGGTGGACGAACACGAAGGCGCGTCCCTCGTCCTCGAGCATCGCGTCCTTGGGAGCCGCGAGGACCTCCTCCTTGCCGGGCAGGAAGATCTTCACGTTGGCGAACATGCCGGCTCGCAGCTTGCCCAAGGGATTCTTCAGCTCGATGCGGACCTTCACCGTCCGGGTGGACTCCTCCATGGTGGGACCGACGAAGTCGACGGTCCCCGGAAACTCCACGCCGGGGAATGCCTTGACGGTCACCGCCGCCTGGAGCCCGCCGGCCGCCTGGCCATCGACCACCACGGCGAGGTCGTGCTCGTAGAGGTCGGCCCAGAGCCAGAGGGTGCTGAGGTCGCCGATGGTCATCAGGGCCTCTTCCGACTTGGCGACCTCGCCCGGGACGGCGTGGAGCACGAGCACCATGCCGTCGGAGGGAGCACGAAGAACGAGCCTGGTGCGTGCGCCGCCCTGGCCGAGGTTGGCGAGCTCGCCGGGAGGCAGCCCTAGCTGCACGAGCTTGTCGCCGGCGGTCCGGGTCCGGATCTGCGCCGCCTCGAGCTCCTGCTTGGCCTGCAGATACTCCTTCTCCGAGGTGATGTTCTCCTTGCGCAGCTCGGCCTGGCGGTCGAAGTTGCGCTGGGCGAGGGCGAGGGTGGCCTTCGCCTCGAGGTACTCGCTCTCGGCCTGGCCGTAGCTGACGCTCTCGATCTCGACGAGCGGCTGCCCCTTCCTGACACGATCGCCCAAGCTCACGCTGACCTTGCGGACGACGCCCTCGGTCTGCGAGCTGATGTGCGCGACGCGGCGCTCGTCGAAGCGGATCTCTCCAGTCAGGCCGATGGGGGCCTCGACCCGGCGCTTGCCAACGGTGGCCTTCTTGAGGAGCTGGCCCTCGAAGAGGCCGGCGGGGGCCTTGACTACACCGTTCTCGTAGCGGCACTCGTCGCACTCGAAGGTCTTGATGTCGTGCTCGCACTTCGAGCTGAAGAGATCATCGACTGGGCGATCCAGGTCGGACGTCTTCTTCTCGTCCTCGTGGCCCCCGTGCTCGTCCTTTTCGCCGTGGCCCTTGTGCTCGTCGGCCTCGCTCGCCTTCGCGGGGGCTCGCCCCTCGGGCGCGGGCTTCTGCGCGTCACCGGACGAGCCGCGGCATGCAACCAGCAACGCAGCAGTGGCGAGGGAAATCAGGATCTTGTTGGAGGTCATCGCGTTTCTCCCAGGAGGAGCTGAAGCCGATTGCAGTCGAGTTGGGTTTGAAGAAGGCTGGAGAGATACTCCCGCTGCGTCTCACCGAGGACGCGGCGCGCGTCGAGCACTTCGAGGAGTGTCGACTCGCCGATCTGGAACGAGCGCTCCAGCATGCTGGCTGCCTTCTCCGCCCTCGGAAGGATCTGGTCGTGATACCGGGCACCGGCCTGCTGGCCTTGTGCGCACGAGGCGCGGGCCTCGGCGGCGCTCGCCTCGAGGTCGCGGGCCTGCGCCTCCAACCGGAAGGTCTCGGCCCTTCGAGCGGCCTCTGCCTGATCGATGCGGCCCGTGTTCCAGTTGAAGACGGGCAGGCTCACGCCAAGCCCCGCGCCGACGCTCTGTCGGTCGAGCTCGTTGACGTAGAAGCCCTTGACGGAGAAGGAGGGGATGCGCTGGCGCTTCTCGGCGATGATCTCTGCGTCGAGCACGCGAGCGCGAGCCCGGGAGGCGTCCAAGAGCGGATGGCTCTCACGAACCGCCGCAAGGGCGGTCTCGAGCTCGGGAACCTTCGGCAGCACCTCGAGCGCGGCGGAGGCGACCCGCCAATCCTTTTGGTCGAGGCCCTTGATCCAGAGTTGGAGCTGGGCCCGGTGGGACTGCTGGAGCGAGCGAGCTGCCGCGAGTTCGTTTCTGACGCGTTCGAGTTCCGTCTCGACCCGCGGCACCTCGATCGGTCGCGCTTCGCCCTTCTCCACGCGCAGGCGGACGAGCTTCGCAACCTCGGCTGCCTGGGCCTCGAGGGCCTCGAGAGATGCGACGCGCGCCTGGTCGAAGGCCACATTCCAGAAGAGGACGCCGAGTTGAAGCAAGGCATCCCGGCGCAGGGCTCGCGCTTCGGCCTTGGACTCGTCCAAAGTCGCTCGCGCGGCATCCACGCGCGGGCCGCGTTGCGCCAGCCAGTCGAGCGGGACGCTGAGCTCATAGGCCTGCTCAAATCTGCCGCCGCCGGGACCTTCCTGCGGCACCCCGTAGCCGAGGGCGACGTCCAGCGAAGGGTTGGGGATTGCGCTTGCGGCGGTGATGCCTGCCTGCGAGGCGGCAGTGCGAGCCTCGGCTTCGCGAAGGCGAGGGTGATCATCGACGAGGCGGAGGACGTCCGCCCAAGTGAGATCTTGCGACTGTGCAGCGGCAGGTGCGGCGGCAAGTGTAACCGCTGCTCCAGCCAAGAGCGCGCGAGCGCTCGGCAGAACGGAAACCACGGGATACCTCCGGCATGTCCATGAGGGGGGCACGCACGGGGGCACCAGCGCCCAAGCGGGAGCTGTGCCTTCGTTGCGCGTCCGAACTACAGCCAGCGATCGCTAAGCTGCGTTCTTGGGGACGTGCAGGAGGGGCTTGGGGTCGGGCGACGAGGGGACCGCCGCATCGTCCACACTGAACTTCTTCGAGGGCAGAGCGAGCTTGCTCACCTTCAGCTGCAGTTGCACCGGCCGGCTCGAGGCATGGCAGGCACACCCACAGGTCGGCGGGCAGTGGCCCGAGGCGTCATCATTTGGGCACAACTCGACGCATTGGGCGTCGACGACGGTCGCCACGCTTGCAGCCACCTGGACGGCCGCCAGGAAGCTGATTGCAAGAATGGGAAGGTATCGCCGAGCACGACGCATGAGGTTCTCACCCTAACGGCAGGCCGGCGCTGACACAAGCTAATCCTGGGAAGCCAACAGGGGGTCCGCCCTGGTTCTTCCCCAGTCGGCAGACGAGCGACCGCGTCCGGCTAACGGTGCTGCAATGGGTCTGCCGGCGCTAACCGGGCGAGGGTGAAACGGGGTGGGATTGCCTTTCCGACGGACACTGTCTCTGTCGAACGGGCCGGGTCAGTTTGCCTTGGACCTCTGGCTCGAGGTGGTGGGGCGACACGCCGATGCGCTGGAACTCGCCGAGGAATTCGCTGCCGTCGTCTCAGGCTGTGCCGTGACTTCGGTCGGCAGAGTGTCTTTCAGCTCGAGCCACCGTGCCCGTTGCTCCGCCCAAATCGGTGTCTGGCAGACGTACCGAAGCTCGCGCAGATGAATGGGGTCGTGCCCGCGCTCGACGGGCGGGAGGAACAGGAGCGCCTCCTGGATGTCGGGGGCGAGCAGCAGGAGGTCCATGATCTGTGTAATGCGCGCCGGCGTCACGTGCCCGAGGCGGGCCAACTCGGCCATCGACTCGACCGTCCCGGCGTTGATCATCGCCTGGAACTTGTGCGCCAACGCGACGAGCCGTGCGATCCGCGGGATGTGCCCCCGCGGGAGCGCAGGAGCAGCGTCGTTCTCGTTCTCGATCTCGCCCTTGGCCTTCCGTTGCCCGGTCGAGAACGCGTAGCGAAGGGTGAGGTTGTCCTGGCTCATGCCGCACTCTCCTCCCCGGCTCCATCGTCGTCTGCCCGGCCCCCCGCGCCGGCGGCAGCCACATCCGAGGCCAACGCCGCGATCCCGGCTGGTCTCCAGGTGATGTCCACCTGCTCAGCGATGCCGTCGTACTCGATGCCGGCGATCAGGAGGTGGAGCAGGTTCGCCTGTTCGCGAGGTACGAGCCCTTCCCATGCCGGTCCGAAGAGCGCCAGGGCGTTCGCGATCTCCTCCTTGCCGAGCGACTTTGCGTTCAGCGCGGCGGTCGCGGCCTTGATCTCGGCCAAGCGTAGCTCGATCTGCATGGCGCGTTGCTCGACCTCGCCGAGTCGTTCGAGGACTGCTCGGCTGCCCTCACCGGTCTGCTCGCCGAGGTTCGCGACGAGCTGCTTGGCCTCGCCGCGCAGCGCGGCCAGCTGGTGCTCGAGCCTGTTCTGCTCCGTCTGCAGCGCCGGCACATCATGCTCCCGGCCAGCCTGCACGGCCTTGACGGTGTCCTCGAGGAGCGCCGCGTCGCGTCCCATCTCGCGGATGCGCTCGACCACGAAGGCTTCGAGCTTGTCGGCGGAGACCGAGCGCACGGAGCATTCCCCACGCCCGTGCCGGTTCACCTTTCCACAGGTGTAATACCGATAGGTCCTCCCGTGCCGCGGCGCGCTGGCCCAGGAGACCATCGCCGAGCGGCACTTGGCGCACCGGATGAGCCCGCGCAGGAGGAAGCCGTGCTTGTTGCGCGAACCCCCATCGTCGCGCCGGGCGGTCCTGAGCATCTCCCCGACGCGGGCGAAGGTCGCGGGGTCGATAATCGGATCGTGCTCGCCCTGGAAGATCTCGTCCCGGTACAGGACCTTGCCAATGTAGGTCACGCTCGTGAGGATCTTCCGGAGGGACCACTTGCCCCAAAGCCCGCCCTCGCGCTTCGTCCCCTTGCGGATGGTCCAGCTCTTCGTCCTCCTGCCTCGGCCGTTGAGGGTCTCCACCGCGCGCAGGAGCGAGCGCTCCTTCTCGTAGAGCGCGAACATCTCCCGGACCTGCTCGGCCTCGCCCGGGTTGATCAGGAGCTTCCGGCCGCCTGGCGCGACGTCGTAGCCGAAGGGCGGCCGGCCGCCCACCCCCTTACCCTTTCGCCGAGCGGCGCCCATCTTGTCGCGGGTCCGTTCGGCGATCATCTCGCGCTCAAATTGAGCAAAACTGAGCAAAATGTGGAGGACCAGCCGGCCGAGCGACTGGGTCGTGTTGAACTGCTGGGTGACCGAGACGAATGAGACCCCGCGCTTGTCAAAGGCCTCGATCAGCTTGGCGAAGTCGAGAAGGCTGCGCGAGAGCCGATCGACCTTGTAGACCACCACGACGTCGACCTTCGAGGCTTCGATGTCGGCGAGTAGGCGCTGCAGCGCGGGACGCTCCATGTTCGCGCCGGTGAAGCCGCCATCGTCGTAGTGCTCGGGGAGGCACTCCCAGCCAAGGTGCTTCTGGCTCTTGACGTACGCCTCGCCGGCCTCGCGTTGGGCGTCGAGTGAATTGAAGTCGCGGTCGAGACCCTCCTCGGTCGACTTCCGCGTGTAGACCGCGCAGCGCATCGGCGCCGGTGCTTTGGTCGGTTTCTCGCTCATCGCCGGGCGTCCTTGGCCGCGCCGGCGATCCCGAAGAACAGGAAGCCGTTCCAGCGCGTGCCAGTGATCTCGCGGGCGATGGCGGAGAGCGAGGGGAAGCGGCTTCCGTTGTACTCAAACGCGTCCTCGAAGACCTGGACCACATGCTCCTTGCCGTTGAACACGCGCTTCAGCGTGGCGCCCGCGGCGGGCAGGCGCGGGTCCCGCTTGGGCGCCTTCTCGGGCTCGGGCGCGACCAGCATGTCCTTGGGCGGCTTCACCCGGAGGTCCGTGTCGCGGGCGAGCTCCCGCGCGCGGCCCTTGGCCCGCTCGGAGAGGCTGCCCTCCGCCAGCTCCTGGATGCGGTAGGCAATGCGCTTCCAGAGGTAGTCCTTGTTTCGGCTGCGCGGCTCCTCGCCGAAGACCTCGGCGTAGCGGGTCCGAAGCTCTCCGACCGTCATGCAACGCAGCAGGGTGACCTGCGCGACGATGCTCTCTGCCATGTGAGAATCCTCCGTGCCTCCGAGGGGTTCGGGCGTGAACCCGGTTTGGATGACGGCTCTGGTCGCCCGAACAAGCAACTCAACGAACGCCGATCGGCGGAGAGGCGGCATCTGTGCTGCCACTCGGCTGCGGCCGCCTCTTCGGCTTGGCGGGCTCCACGGGGCGCGGCAGCCCTTCGAGGGTTCGGCGGATGCCTCTTGCGAGGAGCTCGGCGATGGCGCGGCGCCGCTCGTCGGGCGTCATGTCGGCGGCTGGGCGCGACCTTGCGACGGGTTCGGGCAACGGCTCGGGCGTGGGCATCGGGCGACCTCCTGCTCGCACTAAGGCCGGCTGGTGCACGCCAGGGGACATCGCGCCGAACCACGCTCGCCCCGAGTGGTCTCCTCCTTGTGCGCCGGATCCCTGCGGGATAGCCTCCGAGTACCAGGGTCCGAGGGGTAGTCAGAGCCAAGGGCGGTGGTGCGACCCGAGCTGCTCAACTACGGAGGCGACCGTGCGAGAAGCGCTGGCGGGGTACGTCAAGCGGGTTACCGAGCTTGCGGAGCATGTCAAAGGCAACGAGCAGGCCACGAAGCAGAGCCTGATCGCGCCGCTGTTCACGCTACTCGGTTACGACCTGACCGACCCGCGCGAGTGCATGCCCGAGTACAAGGTGGACTTCGGCAAGGAGCGCTCGAGCAAGCCGATCGACTGGGCCTTCCTGCAGGGCAGCCGGCCTGTGTTCTTCGTCGAGGCGAAGGAGGTCGGGAAGAAGCTCGGCGGGTACGACGAGCAGCTCGCTGACTACTTCGCCAAAGCCCCCGAGGCGAAGGTCGGGATCCTGACGAACGGCGTCCAGTGGCGGTTCTTCACGGACATCGTGAACGAGAACGTCATGGACAAGGAGCCGTTCATCAAGTGGGACGTCCTCGGGGACGAGCCCCCGCCGTTCGACTTCCTCACCCTCCTGCAGAAGTCACAGTACAACCCCCAGCTCATCCGGACCTTCGCTGAGCGCAAGCGAGCCCAGAATCTGCTGGTGAACGAGCTCGCGCGCCTCCTCGAGCCAGCCCCGGAGTTCACGAAGCTCGCGATCGCGAACATCGAGACGCGCAACCTCACTGCGAACGTCGTGGAGAGCTGGAAGCCGATCGTCGCCAACGCCATCAACGAATGGGCGAAGCAGCACACGCTCTCCTCTGTTCTGAACGCGCCGCGTGGCGTCAACGCTTCGGAGTCAGCGACGGATGAGGCAGAGAAGTCCTCGAAGATCGAGACGACGCAGGAGGAACTCGATGCCTTCGCGCTGGTCTCGCGGCTGCTGGGGGATCGGAAGGTCGCCTACACGGATACGGTGACCTACTTCAAGATCCACCTGGTCGAGAGGCATACATGGGTGGTGTGCCGGCTCTACCTGGGCCGGAAGCGCCCGAAGGTCTGGCTCCCCCTCGCGACAGACCGAGTCCAGCCGGCTCTGCCGGGCATGGACGTGACCACGCCGGAGCCCGGGTGGGCGTGCATCACCCTCGAGTCGCCGACCGAGGTCGAAAAGCTCGGCGAGGTACTGAAGGTCGCCTGGGACCAGCAGCGCGCGGACCATCCGGCCCCGACCCCTGTCGCGGCCGTTCCCGTCTGACGCTCCGGAGACGAGGTCCGCGCGTCGCAACGACGGGGCCAGCTATGTCCGGCGATAGCGACTTGCGGCGCGCCCGAGTTCCGCGGTGACCTCCGCGCGGAGTCCCTCGGGCTCGAGCACCTCGGCCTTGTCGCCAAAGCCGAGCACCCAGCTCATCAGCTCGACCGTGCCGGCGACCTCCATCGAGAGCTCGATGCCGCCGTCGACGTGCTTGATCTGCTGGGTGGGGTGCCACTGCCGCCGCCGGACGAACCGGGCGACCTTCTCGTCGAAGAAGATGCGGACCTTGGTGCGCGGGCCGCCGATGAGGCCGAAGGCGCCCTCGGTGAGCTGCGAGGGCTGGAAGTCCGCGGGGTACTCGAACTTGTCGCCCTTCTGCCACTCCACCTCGCGGAAGCCGTCTAGCGAGAACAGCCGGATGCACCGGTGGTGGTGGCTGTAGCCGGCGAGGTACAGGCCCTTCTTGTAGACGAGCAGCGTGTAGGGCTCGAGGACGAAGACGCGCTGCGATTTCGAGACGCTGCCGTGCGACACCCGCAGGCGCTCCTCGCGTAGCAGCGCGGTGATGATGTCGTTCACGTGCTCGATGCGGTCCTGGTAGAGGTGCGGCGCCTCGTTCACGTCGAAGATCTTGCGGTCGAGGTTGCGGGCGGACTTGAAGTCCTTCCGCTTGAGCGTCGCCTCGAGCTTCGCGAAGACGTCGTCGAGGTCCTCCTTGAACCCGGTGCCGGCGAGGAAGTCGAACACCCGGCGCGACAGGTACAGCGTCACCATCTGCCCGACGGAAAGGGTGATCGTCTCGTGCCGGGCGCTGGGCATGAGGCGCCAGACCTTCGTCTTCCCGGTGAACTCCTCGTACAGGGGCTCGCCGGCGGCCTCGAGCGCCCGCAGGTATCGGATCGCGGTGCGCACGCTCACGTGAAGACGCTCGGCGATGTCGTAGACGGACACCCCGCCAGACGTGTCGAAAAGCGTCTTCAGCTCATGGAGGCGCGCAGCCGGCGAGTAACGCGGCACCGCCGTGGCATTCCTCCCCTTCGGTTTCGCGAGCGGCATCCCTGGTGGCCCCGGGGCAGGAGTGTACCGCGCGGCGCTGGCCGGCGCGCCGTTTCGGCAACCGCCCTCCGTCCAAGCACCCAGGCGCTCGTCGGGTGAAACCTTCAGGGATCCGGGCACTTCGATCTCTGACCGTCTTTGTCATAGGGCCCCCGTACGCTTCTCCCATCACGCAGCACGAACCGGAGGAGCGCAATGGAGACCAGGAACGAGAAGGCGCAGGCGATCTCGATGGCGGTGGCGGCGATTGAGAAGCAGTTCGGCAGGGGCGCCATCATGCGGCTGGAGCAGGGAGCGGCCAGCGAGGAGGTGCAGGTCATCTCCACGGGGTCGCTCGGGCTCGACCTGGCGCTCGGCGTCGGCGGCATGCCGCGCGGCCGCATCGTCGAGGTGTACGGCCCCGAGTCCTCCGGCAAGACTACCCTCGCCCTTCACGTCGTGGCCGAGGCGCAGCGGGCCGGCGGCGTCTGCGCGTACATCGACGCCGAGCACGCCCTCGACCTCGGCTACGCCCGGAAGCTGGGCGTGAAGTCCGAGGATCTCCTCCTCTCCCAGCCGGACCATGGCGAGCAGGCGTTGGAGATCGTCGACATGCTCGTTCGGTCCAATGCGCTCGACGTGGTGGTGATCGACTCCGTCGCGGCGCTCGTCCCGAAGGCGGAGCTCGAGGGCGAGATGGGCGATGCGCATATGGGCATCCAGGCGCGGCTCATGAGCCAGGCGCTCCGCAAGCTCACCGCCACCTGCTCGAAGAGCAAGACCCTGGTCATCTTCATCAACCAGCTGCGCATGAAGATCGGCGTCATGTTCGGCAACCCGGAGACGACCACGGGCGGCAACGCGCTCAAGTTCTACGCCTCGATGCGCCTCGACATCCGCCGGGTCGGCGCAATCAAGGACGGGGAGAACGTGGTCGGCAACCGGACGCGCGTGAAGGTCGCCAAAAACAAGGTCGCCTCGCCGTTCAAGGAGACCGAGTTCGACATCCTTTACGGCCAGGGTGTCTCCCTCACCGGCGAGGTGGTCGACCTCGGCGTTGAGGCGGGCATCATCGAGAAGAGCGGCAGCTGGTTCTCCTACAACGGCGACCGCGTCGGCCAGGGCCGCGAGGCAGCCAAGCAGTACCTGGTCGACCACCCCGAGGTCCTGCAGGCCATCCGGCAGCGGCTCCTGGAGAAGAACGGCATCGCGACCAGCGCGACGACCGCGGTCGCGGCAGTGAGCGAGAGCCCGGCTAGCGAGCAGCCGGAAGCCGAGCCGAAGCTCGCGCGCCCCGAGAAGGCTTCCCGCCGCGCCGTGGCGTAGGCGCGCCCCATGCCTCGGCCGCGCAGCCCAGCGCCTCAACCGCGGCGCTGGGCTTCTGGCCGGCTTCTTGGGGACGTCAGCAGTCGATGATAATAACTGAACAGGTGTCCAGCCTGAACCAATGAAGCGGTCTGCCGGGGAGGTCTTCGTGAAGATCGACGCGCTCGAGGCCCACAACTTCTCCACCAAGCTCCTAACGGTTTGGCGGGAATCGATCGGAACGGACCTGCTCCCGGTCCAGGAGCGGGCCATCAAGGAATTCGGGCTCCTGAGCAGCGGGAAGAACCTCGTGGTGGTCGCGCCGACGAGCGCAGGGAAGACCGCGGTCGCCGAGATGGCGGCCTCGA
>JACRCT010000036.1 GCA_016218885.1 Deltaproteobacteria bacterium
CGCCCTTGCCGCCGCCCATGGGGAGGCCGGTGAGCGCGTTCTTGAAGGTCTGCTCGAAGCCCAGGAACTTGAGCACGCCCAGGGTCACCGAGCTGTGGAAGCGCAGGCCGCCCTTGTAGGGACCGATGGCGGAGTTGAACTGCACGCGGTAGCCACGGTTGACCTGCACGACGCCCTTGTCGTCAACCCAGGGCACCCGGAACATCAGCACGCGCTCGGGCTCGGTCATGCGCTCGAGAATCTTCGCCTGCTTGTAGGCAGGGTTCGACTCGACGACCGGCATGACCGACTCGATCACCTCGCGAACGGCCTGGTGGAACTGAGGCTCCGAGGGGTTCTTGGCAATCAGATCCGCCATAAATGCGTCAACGGCCTTGCTCATCGAAGACTCCTTTCAAGCTGCGTGGACCCACAAAGGAAGGGACTGGGGAGAGGACGCCCGTCTGGACTGCTCACCTTGGCGACCTCGCGGTGAAAAGAAGGCCAGGACTACGAGGCGCGTTCTACCGCTTAAACTCCCGAAATGTCAACCCTTTCGGGGCAACTCGCATCACCCCTTCTACCCCCTCGCAACCGTTGGGGAAATCGGCCGTACCGACCTCCCTCCTCGCGGCCCGCTGGGCAGCCGCGCGGGCAGACTCGTGAGAAATGGAACAGCCAGTCCCCAATCAGCACAGGGGGTCGCTAGCAGTCGAACGATCTCGGGATTCGTCTCTCGCTCCGTGAGGAGAGGTTCAGCCTCGCGCCATCTCTCGGACCGGGAAGGCAACAGGCATGGGATGGGCGAGGTTTGCAGCTTCGAGATCCGCTTCGCGGGCGAGCTCTTCTTCTCCCAACGAGCGGGCTACGACAGCCTTGAGCAGCCAGGCGTCGCGGTGGCCTGGGGAGAGGACAGTCACCGCATCGAGGACGCGGAAGGCGGCGCTGGAATCGCCCTGACGCACGTGGAAGCGAGCCATCGCGAGGTGGCTGGGGACGTCTGCCTCACCCAGGCGCAGCAGCAGCTCGTAGAGGCGAGGTGTCTCGGGGTCGTCGGGCTTGCGGTGCTCGTCGCAGAGAGCGCGACGGATTCGCTCGGTGACGATCTCGAAGGAACGGTGGAAGGACGGGCTCACGGGGTCGACCTCCAAGGCGTCCTCGACGTGCCCCACGGCGGCAGGCAGGTCGTCGAGGTAGTCGCAGACGATGGCGAGCAGCCAGGACACATGAGCCGAGCGGATCTTGTGGCGAGAGCACCAGCTACGCACCCGCTCGAGCAGCTCCTTGGCTTCCTCGAACTCATCCTTGTCGATGTACTCCTGGACCCGGGCAAGGTCCGAAAGAGCGGACTTGAGCGGAGCATCACGGCGGACCTGCATGGCGTGGCCTCCTCTGGCTGCGAGACGGCGGTCTTAGCATGACGGCCCGACGTCACCCTCCGAAGGGGCCCTCGATCGGCATCCCGGTTTGCGACAGGGCTTGCCTTCGGGCCCACACGAGCCCTGCCTGTCCTGCGCCACGCTGATAGGCTGCCTGGCCAGGTGCTGCTCGAGTCTGATATCCGCGACGCGAGTGGCGAAGGTGCAAGCAACGTCTGACGCACAATCGAGACCAACCATGCGAACCCTCGTGCTCGGCATTGGCAACTCCCTGCTCACGGACAACGGCGTCGGCATCGAGATCGCCCGCCAGCTTCGCGAGCGGCTGGGAGATCGGCAGGACGTGGTGGTGGAGGAGTCCAGCGGCGGCGGCCTCGACGTCGCCGAGCGTCTGATCGGCTTCGAGCGTGCGGTGCTCATCGACGCCCTCTCGCTTCCCAATGGCCAGCCCGGGACCCTGCATGCCTTCGCGCTCGGAAGCGGGCCCACGACCTGGAACACCCTCGGCAGCCACGACGCCGACGTCCCCACATCCCTGCAGGTCTTCGCCACGCTCGGCTCCCGGATTCCCGAGCGCGTGGACGTCGTGGGAGTCGAGGCGAGGGAGCTGAAGGTCTTCTGCACCTCCCTGAGCCCCGAGGTGCAGCGCGCGGTGCCGCTGGCGGTGGAGAAGGTGCTGAGCATCCTTGCTCCCCCTAAAGCCGGCTGATCCGCCCGCTTCCCCCTCGGGCACCGAGCGGGACCGCCCTCCCCTGGCAAGCGAGTTGGACGCGCCGCGTACATCGTGGGTGGAAAGCTTTGTTTCGGCATAGGGGAACGGCGGTGTCCATTTCGGTCTGGGAGCAGCATCTCGAAAGAGCCCTCAGGCGAGTGCAGGAGGTGATCGCCGAGGGACAGCAGCGCCAGCAGCGCGCGGCCGGCGAGTGGGCCCGGCAGGCCCAAGCGGTCGCGTCGTCGGTCGAGCACCAGAGGCTCCAGCGCCAGGCTGCCCGGCAGATGCGCCGCAAAGCAAAGCGCGAGGAGCGCCGACTCGCGCGGATCGAGCAGGCCAGCGTGGCCCGGGGCGTGGTCTTGACGGTCTTCGCCGTGGCCCTGCTGGTCTTCGCGGCGCTCAATCAGGCAGAGCTGTGGTGGCTGGTGTTCGTGGCGCTGCCCATGGGATTGGGAGCCTCACGCAACCTCTCGCGCGCGTGGGAGCGGCAGCAGATGGCAAGGGCCAAAGAGGGCGCCACCAGCAAGAAGAAGCCTCGCGTCCCCTCCCCTTTTCCCGAGATCGACGCACGGCTCACCCGGGTGGACGCCCTGTGCGAGAAGCTCCTGGGCGAGGTGAAGGACGGGCCGGCGGTGCTGCGCGAATTCGTCAGCCGCCCGGCCGAGACCGTCCAGGCACTGCGAAAGACCTGCCACGAGCTCGCCCGCCGTGAGCGGGAGCTGCGCACGGTCGCCAGCTCTTCGGAAGAGAAGCGCGTCCTTTCGGAGAGGGTGGCTCTGGGCGAGCGCATCGGGCGGGAGACCGATCCCATCGTGAGAGAGCGGCTCTCAGCGGCGATGGCGGCGCTCGACGATCAGCTCCGCCAGCGCCAGGAGCTTTCCACCGCCGCAGCGCGCCTGGAGGCCGAGGGCACGCAGATCCTCTACACCCTCGAGAACCTGGCGACCCAGGTGCTGCGAGTGAAGAGCGCCGACGCCGGCTCGCGCGACGTCGCCGGGGCAGGGCTGCGCCGGTGCCTGGAGCAGATCACCCTGGAGGTCGACGCCGTGGCCGATGCGCTCGAGTCGGTGCA
>JACRCT010000653.1 GCA_016218885.1 Deltaproteobacteria bacterium
CAACGGCCACCTGTCCGACTGGTGCGAGTGCGGCGCGGGAACCGTCGTGCCCCCCGACCCCACCTGCAGCACCAGCGCCTCCAATCCGCCGCGGCCGATGGAGATTCGTTTCGGCAGTGCCACCTACCAGAATCGATCCGCCTGGGTCCTCGAGTGCCGTGACTACGCCTATACGGCATTTCAATCGGAGC
The DNA here is from genome assembly GCA_016218885.1 of Deltaproteobacteria bacterium. Classification (GTDB taxonomy): domain Bacteria; phylum Myxococcota; class Myxococcia; order Myxococcales; family UBA5297; genus JACRCT01. The sequence continues at coordinate 192 of JACRCT010000653.1, forward strand.
ACGAGGAATGCGACAGCCAGTATCAGGCTGGCTCGGCGAGGGGCAGCGCGCACTTCATGTTCAGCGGCGTTCCTCGCGGACGATACGACGTCATCCTCGTCGGCATGCACACCACCAATCGCAATCCGTCGGGCGCCCTCATCCGCGTGCGAGTCGACGGTACCGAGCAGGTCGCCATGGTCAACCAGAGGGACGATGCGGGCATGACTGCAGACACCGTGGGCAACTACTGCTTGGGAGGCAGCGTCGAGGTGGTGGTCGACTCCACCGTGAGCGCCCAATCCGACTCGGTGCAGAAGATCCGACTGGTGCCCAACTCGACTCCCTAGGACTCACGGGGGGCCTCGATGTTCCTTTGCCGAGAATCTGGCTGCCGACACGAACTTCTTTCTAGCTGACGCGACAGTCACCACCGCAGAACTCTCTCTAGAGGGGTCTCATGCGTATCGAGAATGGGCCAACCAGCTTCCAGCAACTTCAAGCGAAGGGCAGCACGGCGAGCACCAAGAAGGCATCATCGGCCTCGAGCTCTACCAAGGGAATCCAGTTCCGCGATGGGTTCGACTCATCGATGACCCAATCGGCCAGCTCGGCTTCGAGCAGCGCGAGGCAGACCGGCATCGGTGGTCTGGTCAAGATGGGGCTGGCGGCCATCGCCGGGTTCGCGCTGGCGAAGATCGCGGACAAGATCTTCAGCAAGTCCCAAGCCTCCGATAGCCTCCAGGGCACCTCGAAGGGCACCACTCCCTTTCCCGACGCCTCCGGGGTGCTCTGCGAAGCGGTGACCTCCGAGGGCAGCGGCAAGTACCACGGCACCGCCGGCGTCCTCTTCCCGACCTCCTGGCTCGGAAAGATCGACTCGGTGAAGCTGGGTGACGAGGTGGGGCAGATGGGCACGCCTCACAACGGCAAGGAGATCTGCCGCTTCCTGAAGCCGGGCAATGGGTACACCTGGCCTCAAACGCTCACCATCAGCTCGGGCGGCAAGACCTACTCCATGCAAGTCACCGAGCAGATGATGCTCGGCACGAGCAGCGGGTCGAGCGGCCCGACGGGGTCGTCGGGGTCGTCGGGCACTTCCTTCGAGGGTACGACGAAGAAGCTCGACGGCTACGGTGGCTTCCTGTGGAAGCCCACCTCCGAAAACGATGGCAAGCTCGTGGTACTGCTGCCGGCCGCCTACGCCGGGCAGGCAAAATCGGTCGAGGTCCAGGACGCCCAGGGCAACACCCTCGGAACTGGGAAGTACTCCTCCAACGCCAATGGCGGCCGAGACCATTTCCGCTTCAGCAAGCCCGGCTCGTCCTACGGCAACAACGTGTATGTCGTGGCCACCCTCTCCAGCGGCGAGAAGATCCGCTATCCAATCTCCAATGGAGGCGAGCGCACCGACTGACTCGGTCTCAAGAAGGCAGCCCCTCTCTACGGACCCTCCGGGCGCGGTCGCTATAATCGCGGCCTCCTTGGAGGAGCCATGCGCCGCCTCGCCTTCGTCCTCGCTGCCGCCGCGACCCTTTCCTGCTCGGTCCCCGAGGGTCCGCCACCCGTGCGCCTGGAGCTGCGCCGCGACGATGGCGGGCTTCGCGTGGGCTTGGTCGCCATCGATCCCGACGGCGGCGTCCCTGCTGGTCGCGACGCGGGCCTCGACCGGCTCGTTCGCTCGTCTCCTACGCGCAACCGGGACAGGGGGATCTGCTCGCCCGATCACTTCTGCTGGGAGAACCCGCTGCCGCAGGGCAACGACCTCGCCGGCGTGTGGGCCTCCGCGGAGGAGGCGATCGTCGTGGGGGCGACGGGGACCGTCTTGCGCTACGACGGCAAGACCTGGGCGTGGATGGCTTCCGGGGTCGATGCCCCTCTCTCCTCCGTTTGGGGCGCGGACCGGGAGCACCTCTGGGCGCTGGGCCCCACCGCGCTGCTCTCGTTCGATGGCAAGGAATGGAAGAAGGAGGCGCCGCTGCCAGGGGCGCCGGGGCACCTCTGGGGCTCGGGTCCGCGCGACGTGTGGGCGGCAGGGGAAAAGCTCGTGCGCTTCGACGGCGAGCGTTGGTCGGTCGCGCACGAGGGCGGCGCGATGCAGTTCGTCTCCATCGCCGGCACGGGACCCCGGGATGTGTGGGCTCTCGCCCGTGACGAGGGCAAGGCTGGGCGCCAGGGCATTCTGTTTCGCTACGACGGCAAGGCGTGGAAGCGCGCCACGGTGCCCTTTGCTTTCGGCGAGGCGACGCTTCTCGTGCTGGGCCCGAACGAGGCGTGGGTTGCGACCGATCAGGGAGCCATCGCGCGCTATGACGGCAAAGCCTGGAGGAAGCAGGCGGACGCGGG
>JACRCT010000654.1 GCA_016218885.1 Deltaproteobacteria bacterium
CCGCTCTCGCAAGCTCGAGCGGCAAGCCTGGCGACCTCTCCCAGCCGGTGCGGTCGGACGCGTCGCGCCGGCCGCCCCGGGGGGAGGGTGGGTGCGGGGCGGCGCGGGGGGCGGATGGTCGGGTGTGAGGGCCCTCGAAACAGGAGGCCCTGGTCGCAGCAGAGCGGACAGCGGGCTTCGGCGACCCCCGCGCATGACCATCTTGTGTCGCGCTGGTCCCGTCCCAAGGTCGGGGTAGACTGCGCGCCACCATGAATCCCGCCCTGCTCGAGAAAGCCCTCGCTGCCCGTTCCCACCTCTTCGACCCTGCCCACGAGACGGCGTTTCGCCTCTTCAATGGCTTCTACGAGGGCCTCCCCGAGCTCGCCCTCGACCTGTACGGCCGCACTCTGGTCCTGCACGACTACGCCGAGCGGCCCAACGGTGACGAGGCTCTCGCCCGCGCGGCGGCCGAGGCCGTGCGCGGGCTCCTGCCTTGGCTTGGTGCGGTGCTCTGGAAGGTGCGCGAGTCTCCGAGCGCCGCAGTGCGCAATGGACGCATCCTCTTCGGCAAGCCCGAGGAGCTCGACCGCCGAATCGTCGAGAACGACGTCCGCTATGCGCTGACCCTGGACCTCAACCGCGACGCGAGCCTCTATCTCGACACCCGGAAGCTGCGAGCTTGGGCGAAGGCGAACCTGGCGGGAAAGAGGGTTCTCAACGCCTTCGCGTACACGGGGAGCCTGGGGGTCGCCGCCCGCGCCGCGCCCGCCGCCCAGGTGGTGCATGTCGACCGCAACAAGGCTTTCCTGAGCGTGGCCAAGGACTCCTATTCCCTCAACGGATTCCCCATCCGCCGGGCAGACTTCCAGGCGTCCGACTTCTTCGAGGCCGTAGGAAGGATCAAGAAGGAGGGGATCCTCTTCGACTGCGTCTTCCTCGACGCGCCGTTCTTCTCGCAGACGAGGCTGGGCAAGGTCGACCTGGAGAAGGAAGCCGACCGCCTCATCAACAAGGTGCGGCCACTCATCGGCGACGGAGGCACGCTGGTGGTGGTCAACAACGCCCTCTTCCTGCCGGGCGCGGACTGGATGCGCACGCTCGAGGCGCTGAGCGGCGACGGCTTCCTGAAGGTGGAGGAGACGGTGCCGGTGCCCGAGGACTTCACGGGCTACCCCGCGACGCGCGTGGGGGCCCCGCCCGTCGACCCCTCGCCGTTCAACCACCCCACGAAGATCGCGATCCTGAGCGTGCGCCGCAAGGACGGACGCAAGGCGGCCGGCTGCTGAGGCCATGGCAGAGAGGGGCCGCGATTCGCGCCTGTCGGGTGGGTGAGGCTGGCGGGAGAGAGACCGTTCGCTGCTCCAGGGGCGATTGAGGACCTGGACTCTCCCCTCTATCTTCCGTTCGGAGTGCGAAAGGCAGACGGCGACGTGAGCGGCGACGAGCAGATCCCACGAGGGCGGCTCAGGAGGCTGGGCAAGATCGTGGGGATGTCCACCCGCGTCGGGGCGGGCCTGGTCTCCAGCGGGGCGCGCCGCCTGCGGGGCGAGGAGGGCGACCCCCGGCTGGACGCGGCGCGCAAGGTCCTCGACACGCTGGGCGAGCTCAAGGGGGCCGCGTTGAAGGTGGGCCAGACGATGGCCCTGATCTCCGATCAGCTTCCGCCCGAGGCCCGGGCCATCATCTCCCAGCTCTTCTCCCAGGCCCCGACGCTTCCCTTCGAGGAGATCGCCCGGGTGATCGAGCAGGAGCTGGGCCGCCCGCCAGGCGAGCTGTTCGCCGAGCTCGAGCCGACTCCGTTCGCCGGCGCCTCTCTGGGCCAGGTCCACCGCGCCCGGCTCTTCAGCGGCGAGGAGGTGGCGGTCAAGGTCCAGTATCCCGGCGTCGACTCGGCGCTGGAGGCAGACCTGCGCAACGTGCAGTCGGTGCTCAGGGCCGTGGGTCTGGGCAGCCAGCTGCTCGACACCCGCGAGTACTTCGACGAGATGCGCCGGGAGATCACCGCCGAGCTCGACTACCGCCGCGAGCTGCAGAACCTGGAGGAGTTCCGCGGCTACCTCGGCCGCTGGCCCGACCTGGTCGTGCCGCGCGCCTATCCGCAGCTGTGTACCGGCAAGGTGCTGGTGCTCGAGCGGCTCGAGGGGCCGACCCTGCACGAGTACGCCCGCTCCATCGAGCGGGTCCCGCCGCCGGTGCGCTTCGCCGTGGCCGAGCGGCTCTCCCGAGCCATCCTCGGCCCCTTCGTCTACCACCGCGTGATCCACGGCGACGCCCACCCCGGAAACTTCGTGGTCATGGAGGGCGACCGCCTGGGGGTGCTCGACTACGGCAGCGCCAAGCACCTCTCCAAGCGCTTTTGGAGCGCCTACCTCGAGGGCTTCGGCGCAGCGCTCGAAGGGCGGCAGGTCTACCTGCCCACGTTGCTGCGGGGAGCCGGGTTCGTCCTCGATCTCCCGGAGGAGAGGGCCGCGCAGCTGCTCGACGCCGTGGCCCAGATCGTGGGCGCGCCGCTGGCGGGGCCCTACGACTGGAGCAGGGACACGATGGTCCAGCAGATGATGGGCCTGCGGGCCCGCTACGCCCTCGACTTCCTGCGCATCCGCGTCCCGCCCGAGGCGCTGCTCTTCTACCGGGCCATCGCCGGGCTGGGGCACGATCTGCGCAGCCTCAAGGCGGCAGGGGACTTCCGCCCGTTCCTGCGAACCGCCCTGGCCGCGAGCCGGAGGAAGGCATGAGCGCAGGGTCTCCCTCGAGCGGGAAGGCGCCTGCGCCGCCGGGCGGCCCCGACGCGTTGGTCGACTCGCTCCCCGACGCCCTGGTCGTGTTCGCGGACGACGGCCAGGTGAGCGTGGCGAACGAGGGCGCGGCGAGGCTGTGGGGAGCGCCGCGCGCGGAGCTGATCGGCCTGGCCATCGATGAGCTGTTGGCCCCGGGAGAGCTCGAACGGCTGCGGACCTTGGAGCGCCAACGCAACGAGGGCTGGGACCTGCCGCAGACCTTCCGGATGCGGCTGCTCCGCCGGCCCGATCGGAGCGAGGTCCACGCCGACGTGTGCTTCTCGCACGTCGCGGACCGCATGCTGCTCAGCCTGCGCGACGCGACCGCGAGCCGCAACGCCGGGGAGCTGATGGCGCGCCTGGCCGATCTTTCGGCGCAATCCGGCGGGATGCTCTCTCTCGACGCGCTGCTGGACGAGGCGTCGCCGATCTTCGCGGCCCTGGGGTGGGTGGTGACCTTCACCGAGGTCCAGGGCAGCAGCGCGACCGTGCGCCGAGTGGTGGGAGGCCCGGCCAGCAACCCGGTCAAGGACTACGGCCTCACGCTTTTAGGACGCACCGTTCCCCTCGACCGCTACCCGGTCGTGCAAGCGGTGGTCTCCTCTGGCCGCCCCCTCTTCATGGACAACCTGCCCGCGCTGCAGACTGGGCCGGTGAAGTCGGCGGTGGCGCTCTCGCGGAGCATGGAGCTCGCCCGGGGGCTCAACCGGACGGCGTGGCTCCCCGTGCCGCACGAGGGCGGGCTGCACGTGTTGGCCGTCGCAGGCAGCTGCCTGACCGCGGATGACCACGTGGCCATCCGCCTGTTCGCGGCGCAGATGGCAACGGCGCTGCGGCTCGAGAAGCTGCGCGCAGAGCTGGTCCGTCGGGAGCGCCTGGCGGCAGTGGGGCAGATGGCGGCCGTCCTGGCGCACGAGGTGCGCAACCCTCTGGCGGTCGTCTTCAACACCATTGGAGTGATGCAGCGCTATGCCGAGCGGCCCGAGGAGAGATCTCTCTTGGGCATCCTTTCCGAGGAGGCTGATCGGCTCCAACGCCTGGTGAGCGAGCTGCTCGACTTCGCCCGGCCTGCGGGAGGCACTCCTCAACCCGTGGCCCTGCCAGATCTCGTTCGTGAGGCCCTCCAGGCTGCGGTCCAGGACCCGGGCTGCGTGGGACGCGAGTACTGCCTGGAGGTGGTCCTGCCGGAGGGTCTCCCCTGGGGCTGGGCAGATCCCCATGAGCTGCGCCGTGCGCTGGTCAATGTGATGGTCAATGCCTTCCAGAACGTCTCCCCGGGAGGGACGGTGCGGGTCAGCGCGTCCCGCGCGGAGGAGCGGTTGAGAGTGCGCGTCTTCGACGACGGCCCCTCCATCCCTGCCGAGACGGCGGCGCGCGTCTTCGAGCCTTTCTTCACCACCCGCGCCTCGGGCACGGGGCTGGGCCTGGCGGTCGTCAAGCAGGTGATGGAGGGGCTGGGCGGTCGCGTCGACCTCGAGCAGGACGGACAGGGGGTCTGCTTCTCCCTGCTCATTCCGCTGGCGCCGGCCGTCGCGCACCGCGCTGGGTGAGCGGGTTCACGGCCGGGGAGGAGCAGCGCGCCGGTTGAGCGCGTCCACCGCCTGCTCGATCTCTTCGGGTCCGGGGATATCGGACATCGAGGACCCGTAGTAGGCGAACCGGACGGTGCCGCCGCGATCGACCAGGACCTGGGCGGGCATGCGCCCCAGCTTGAGCAGCTTCACCTGCTGCCCATAGAGATCGAGGACCCGGTGCTCGGGGTCGGGCAACCCGGTGAAGCGGAGGCCATCGGCCTCGAAGCGCCGAAGGAAGGCCGCGGCTCGGTCAGGGCCGACGACGACCACCTCGACTCCCCGCCTCTCGAGCTCGTCCTGGTGTCGGCGCAACTGCGCCAGGTGCGCGCGGCAGTAGGGTCAAAGGAAGCCGCGGTTGAAGACCAGCAGCACGTGCTTGCGCCCGAGGTGGTCCGAGAGCCGGAAGCCCGTGCCGCGATAATCCTCGAGCGCGAAGTCGGGGGCCGGGGCATCGATCTCCACCTGCTCGCTCATGCGAAACCCTCCGTACCGCCGTAGGGAGAGTAACGAGCCCACGCAGCGAATGCATGCCGCCCGCCGCTCGAAGTGGTAGAAGGCGGTGGCCAACGCCCTTTCGAGGAGCCGTCGATGCGGCGCATTCTCCTGATCTCCTTGCTGGCTGTCGTGGCTTGCGGCTGCACGCCCAAGCTCTTGCTCAACCAGACCTTCCTGGTCTCCGAAGACCTCAAGCTGACCCCCAGCGGGTTCATCAGCCTCAAGTCGACGGGAGAGACCTTCGATCTCTCGCCCATCCGCCGGCTCGAGCCCGACGCCGGGGAGCGGGTGGTCATCGGCAAGGTGCGCGGAGTCTTTCTCGCCACCGGGGACGGCTTCCGTCACATCTGGCGGCTGTGGCCCGCCGGGCAGGACCAGGCCTACTACAAGCCCCTCGACTACAATCCGGGTCCCGACGGCTTCCGGGCGGCGACCCTGGAGATCGTGGGGCCCTGCGCAGTCGTCCATTGGGATCGCGGGGGCATCGCGGCAGTTGCGTACGTGACCTCCGACGGAGACGTCGATGAGAACAAGTGCCAGGACAAGTAGCGCCCGATTCTCGAGCCGGCCTCTTCTGCTCTGTGTGCCCCTTGCGTGCGTGCTCGTCGCGAGCCCGGTAGGCGCGGCCAAGGAGCCTGACCCCGCGGAGAAGGCGGTGCAGGCCCTGCTCAAGAGAGCCGGGGAGCTGGAGCGAGCCGAGAACTGCGAAGGCGCCTTCCTCAAGTACCAGGAGGCGGAGGGAGGGCTGCGGGAGGTCGTCGATCGCACCAAGGCGGCCCAGCTGGAAGCCATCGCCACCAACAAGCAGGACAAGCTCGAGGCCTGCTATCGGGCGTGCCTGCCCAACGACCGGCAACGGGACCTGCTCGAGAAGGCCCGGGGCTTCTCCAGCAACGGCGAGGTCAAGCGCGCCACCCAGGTCGTCAAGCGCATGCTCGTCGGCAAGAGCGAGAAGTGCCACTTCTGGGGCGAGGCCCGCTCCTTCCTGCGCTCGTTGCCCAAGCAGGCCGAGGAGCAGGACCAGGACAAGGTGGACCCCTGCGAGGTCACGCCCGAAGTCCAGACCGCGCTGGACGAGGCCAAGGCCGACCTCGAGAAGCATCGCAGCGCACTCGAGGCCTTCGAGGCCAAGAAGGGCAAGCTCACGGGCAAGCTCGACGGCGTGGTCGAGCTGCTGCACGCCATCGACACCACCCGCGTCCGGGTCTTCGAGCTGCGCGAGGAGTACCTCGACTGCGAGAGCGTCTACGGCCCGCTGGTGGGCGACGCCGCGGAGTTGAAGGACGCGCAGGGCCGCACCGAGGGGCTGATCATCACCACCTATCGCAGCCACGTGGCGGGGCTCGCCGCCAAGGTCCGCAAGTTCCAGAAGGACCTGGAGGACAAGGACAAGCAGCTCAAGGACGCCACCGACGAGCTGGGCAAGCTCAAGAACGAGCTCGAGGAGCTGTCGGCCTTCAACGAGGAGATCTACGACGACCTGTTCACGATCGCCGGGAGCGAGTCGATCTCCTTCTCGACCCAGGTGGAGGGGCGGCGCATCGAGCAGCCGGTGGAGGAGATCCAGGCGCTGATGGCCGACCAGGCACAGGTCCTCAAGACGCTCTCCGTCAAGTACCCCGAGTACTTCACCGACGGCGTGAACGTCGAGGGGCTGAAGAAGAAGCGGTTCGTGCTCGAGAAGCTCGAGAAGATGATGGAGAAGTTCGGGGGCAAGGGCGCCGACCAGAAGCTCGGCTACGGTCGGGCCATCGCCGAGTCGCAAGCCACCCTGAAGCTGATCGACAAGGCCATTGCCGCAGCGGTGCTGGAGCCGAGCTCGAGCAAGGGCGACGCGGGTGGAGGCTCGTCACTGATGCTGCCGCTGATGGCCGCGGGCGCCCTGGCCTTGGCTGGCGTGGGCCTGCTGGGGTTCGTGGTGCTCAGGCGACGGCGGGAGCTGCCGCCCGAGGAGTAGCCGGGAGGCCGGCGGTCAGTTCAGCAGCAGCTTCTTGCGCTTCTTCGGCTGCCCGAAGACCCGGTCGAAGTTGTCGCGATAGGCCTCGCTGGCCACGCGAGCAGGGCCAGCGTGTGCGGGGGCCGCGCTCGTCTCTTCGCGGGGGAGCACCACGTCCACGTCGAAGAGCTGTGGGTGCTCCTTTCGCGGGTTGAGCTTGACCACCTCGCCGCGGACCGGCTCGCCCTCCTTCAGGTCCGACATCTCGCCGAGCTCAATGCGGTCTTCACGGGCGCGGATCACGCGCAGGGCGTCGCTCTTCGGGTTGCGCCCGTGCACGAAGAGGAGGTCGGTCTTCTTCTTCTTCTTCGGACTCTTGGAGTCGCCGCTGCCAGCGCTGTCGTCGTGCTCAGCCATCGGTCGCAGCTTGGCATTTTCCCGCCGTGCGCGCCACACGGCGGTGGCCGAGGGTGCCTGCACGAAGCTGGGTCCACCTGGCCAAGAAGACGTCCCTGATGCTTCTCGCTGGCCGTCACGAAGGCCACCTGAGCAACGTCCCCGGGGCCAGCCGGCGTCAGCCGCCTTCGCGCAACCAGCCCGGGGCTTTAGCCCCGGGACGACCGACGGACGGGCAACCCGGTATGCGTTCGTGTTTGAACCCAGGACCTCCGCCCTCCACGCCTAGAAGACGCTGATCTTCATGAACTTCTTGGGGTCCTTGCGGATGTCGGCGGTGAGCGCGGTGATCTCCTGCGCGGCGCGGTTCAAGTTGGTGATGGCGGTGTTGGCGTTGAGGTAGAGCGAGCTGTCGCGATTGAGCAGACCCAGCGAGCCCTCTCCGTTTTCGACTCGCCCGACGACGGCCCGAGCTGACTGCGCGGTTCGCTCCAGGGTCCCGGCCATCCCGTCGAGGCGCGAGGTGATCGAGTCCAAGCGCTCGATGGAGCGCGCCAGCTCCGGGCCTGCCAGGGCGCCCTCGACGCCCTTGGCCGAGCGCTGCAAGCTCCCGGTGAGCTCGTGCAGCTGCCGGCGCTGCTCGGCGGCGAGGGCGGAGACCTCCTGCATCGCCGCGCTCAGCTCCTGCGAGCTGGACTGCACGTTGCCCACCGTCTGCTCGCTGAGCAGCGCCTGGACCCGCTCCAGGGTCTGGGAAGCCGCGCCGGCGAGGTTCTCCGCCATCCCGAAGGGGCCCGAGGTCGTGGTCCCGGAGATCTCCTGCCCCGCCCGCGCCGGCTGCGAGGAGGCGCCCGGGACGATGTCGACGACCATCTCGCCCAGGAGGCTGCTGCTGCGCAGCACCGCGCTCGAGTCCTCAGGGATGGCGAAGCCCCGCTCCAGCTCCAGGGTCAGCCTCACTCCCCCGGGGATCAGCGCGAAGCCCTTGACCCGGCCGATGTTCACCCCGCGCAGCTGTACCGAGTCCCCGCGCCGGATGCCTCCGGCGTTGGGGACCCGCGCCGACAGCTCCATCCGCCCGCGGAAGAGCGAGGGCTCGGTGAGCGTGAACAGGGTGAGGAGCACCGCCACGATTCCCAGGAGGACGAAGAGCCCCACCCACAGCTCCCGGTTCCTGCCCAGCATCGAAGGCATGGGGATAGTCGCGGCTGCCGTGCTGCTCATGTCGTCACCTCCATCCTCTCCGCCGCCGCTTCCGAGGCCACGCGCCTGTCGGCGAAGGCGCGCACCAGGGGCTCGGGGCTGGACTTGAACTCGAGGGGCGTGCCGATGAAGGCCAGCCGTCCGTCGTCGAGCAGGGCGATCCGATCGGAGAGCTCCAGCGCGCCTTCGATGTCGTGCGTCACCAGCACCGAGGTGACGCCGCTGCGCTCGGCGATCTGGCGGATGAGAAGGCTGACCGCGGCGCTGTTGACCGGATCGAGCCCGGTCACCGGCTCGTCGTAGAGAAGGATCGCGGGGTGCCCGACGAGCGCCCGGGCCAACCCGACCCGCTTGCGCATGCCTCCCGAGAGCTCGGCGGGTCTCTTGGTGAGCACCCGACCGGGATCGAGGTTCACGTCCTCGAGCGCCCGGGAGACCCGTGCGAGCACCTGGGGAGCTCTCATGCTCTTGAGCTCGTCCTCGCGGATTCCCTGGGTCATGTTGTCGTAGACCGTCATCGAGTCGAAGAGCGCGGAGTTCTGGAACACGTAGCCGACCTTGCGCCGCACGCGGTCGAGGGCGCCGCGGGTGCCGAAGTAGACCGACTCGCCCTCCACCAGCACGTCGCCCCGGTCGGGCACGACCAGCCCGATGGTCGTCTTGAGCAGCACGCTCTTGCCTGTCCCCGAAGGACCGACGATGGCCAGCCGCTCGCCCGACTCGACGGTGAGGCTCACCCCGCTCAGCACCGGGTGGTCGAAAGCCTTGTAGATGTCCCGGTACTCGATCACGAGAAAAGCCTCTTCAGTCCAGCAGCAATGGCGGGAACAGCGCGTCCAGCACAAGCACGCAGAGGATCATGAACACCACCGACTGGGTGGTGGCTCGGCCCACACCCTCGGCTCCTCCTCGCGTGGACAGGCCCATGTGCACCGAGACCAGGGGAATGACGAAGCCGAAGGCCACGGCCTTGGCGAGCGAGTAGAAGAGATCCCAGTCGTGCCAGTAGAGGCGCACGCCGTAGAGGAAGGACTCGGGGCCCAGGGCCAGCGTCGCCCGGGCGGTGACGAGCCCCGCGAACAGGCCGGCGGTGTCGGCGATGCCCACCAGGATGGGCATGGTGAGCACTCCGGCGATGAGGCGGGGAGCGCCCAGGATGCGCACCGGGTCGCGGCCCAGCGACTGGAGCGCGTCGAGCTGCTCGGAGACCTGCATGGTGCCGAGCTCGGCGGTGATGCGCGCGCCGACGCGTCCGATGATCACGAAGGCGGTCATCACCGGGCCCAGCTCGAGGATCACGCTCGAGCCCACCACGCTGCCCACGATGTACAGCGGCACGTTGCCGGTGAACTGGTAGCCCCCCTGCTGCGAGGTCACCACGCCCGCAAGGATGCCGGTGAGCATGACCAGCGGCACGCTCTGCACGCCCATCAGGTAGACCTGATTGAGCACCTCCCTGCCCGAGACGCGTCCGGTCACGATGGCGACGGTCATCCGCCACAGGAGGATGCCGAGGTGCCCGGCGTGGCGCAGAATCGTCTCGCCCACTCGGGCGAGCGCCGTGAGCGGGCGCGCGACCGCAACCCGTACGAGGGCCCTCATCGAACCTCCGGCACCCGCAGTGTGCGCCGTCGCCCGCAGGGCCGGGTGCCTACCGCCCGGCTGTGCGAGGGAGCGTGCCTGCCTGGCCGCTTCCAAAGCTGCGTCGCGCCGCGACGAGGCGCACGGGTCGGTTGCCCGCCGGGGAAGCGGGCGCCAGGGAGCGAGCGCAATCGGGTGAGCCGGCGCGCGTAGGTACGGGCAAGAAGCCACCGCCGGAACGAGGAGGACGAAATGCACTGCCCGTATTGCTGCACCGAGAATCGAGACGACGCCACCAAGTGCCGGGCCTGCGCCAGCTGGATGGTGGATAAGCCGCCGCGCCGCGAGTGGACCCGCGCCCGCGAGGGCCGGCGCGTCGCCGGCGTCTGCCGCGGGCTGGCCGACCGCTTCGGCATCCCGGTCGCCGCCGTGCGCCTGATGTTCCTGGGCAGCGTCTTCTTCGGCGGCTGGGGGATCCTGGCATATGTCGCGCTGTGGATCGCGATGCCGCTGGAACCGGTGCCAGCCACCCAAACGGCAGCTTTCGGGCGGGAGGCGGAAGCCGCGCCGGCCCCGGTGGAGTCGATCATCCCGATGGTGCCCTCCCAGGGTGAGCCGGTTCCGGGCGCGGGCTTCCCGAGCCCTTGAAGATGAAGCTGCCGGCCAACAGCGGGACGGAGCGTCCCGTCATCGTCCCAGCGGGAGAGGGGGGCTGCCTGACTGGGCGGCCAGGCAAATCTCCTCTCCCGCTGGGAGGGTGACGGGACGCTGGCCAGTCGGAGTGGCAGGGACTTACCGGACATCTTGCAAGTCAGGACTTGCCGGACATCTTGCCAGTCGGGACTAGCCGGAGATCTTGCTAGTCGGGACTAGCCGGAGATCTTGCTAGTCGGGACTAGCCGGAGATCTTGCCAGTCGGGACTAGCCGGAGATCTTGCAAGTCGGGACTTGCCGGACGTCTTGCCAGTCGGGACTTGCTAGACATCTTGCAGGTCCCCGGGACAGGAACCAGGAAGTCGAGCACGGCCGGAATTGGCTATGGCGCAAACATCTCTGCGAGCACGTCAAGCACCCGCGCGAGGGTCGACTTCCCCACGGAGCCGAGGCGCTTGAGGAGCCTCGTTTGATCAACCGTGCGGAGCTGGTCGAGCACGACGAATCCGCGCTTGCGCTGGAACCGGTCGAGGGGCACCCAAGAGCAGGAAGGCTGTTTCCGCGGCCTTCGCCAAAGCTACGGGTGCCCGTTCTGCACATCCCGGCCTGTCACTACCGGCCTCGAGAGCGGGCGCCACTCGAACAACACCCTGAACCGCCGGTTCACCGAGCTGCCTATCGAGGCCGGCATCCGCCGCATCTCCATCCACGGCGCACGGCACACCTCGGGCAGCAGCTACGCGCTCGCGGGGGCCTCCCAGAAGCTCATCGCCACGATGTCGGCCACGCCGACACGGACGCGACCGCCCGGTACACGCACGTCCAGGTCGAGGCCACGGCGCCGGTCGTCGAGGCGCGGTGGGCGCGGGTGTGCTGCAGGAAAAGGTGGATTCGTGAAGTCCGCTGCAACAGCGAGGCGGTGGTAACGTCCTCCCGGCATGGGTCAGCAATCGGCACTTGGGGGTGCAGTACACAGCGAGAGCGTGCCGGCAGCTGCGGAACCTCTGGCCTCGCGGCCAAGTTGCCAGCTTCATCTAGGCCAGCCAGCGACACGCGTCTGTGAGCGATGCGGTGCATTTGGTTGTCCGGACTGCGTTACCGCCACGCTGCGGCCGAAGGTGTCGTGGCGGTGCAGGGTTTGCTTGGAACCTGAACTCCGGCAGCAGGGAGTCCTGCAAGCGCGCGGAAGGCGAGCACAACGAGCGATTCTGCTTCTTGCCTTCTGGTATGCCTTTTCGGGAGCAGCAGGCCTCGTTGAGCTACCGTTCGCGGCAACCGGTGTGGCCAGCTTCCTCCACTTGGCCGTTCAGGTCACTGCGGTCATCCTCTTCTGCCAGTGGTTCTACGTCGCGGTGAGAGTCGCCGCTGTTATGGGATGGGATCCCCGAGCTACCCCCGCCGGTGCGGTCGGTAGCTGGTTTGTCCCGTTGGTGAACTTCATTTGGCCTTTCTCGATCACGCGGCGCTTGCTGATGGGCGGCGATTCAGCTCTGGTCCTCGCCTGGCAAGTCACCTCGATTCACGGATGTGTAGCGGCGCTCATCAACTCTCTACTCGGGGCGGCGCACTACAACCTGATGCGAGGGTATTCCGGAGCTGATGAAGTTCTCCCTGCGATAAGCGCGTTCTCAATAACTACGAGCGTAGTTCTTCTTGCGGCCGTCCTCTTTGGAGCGGCCGTGGTAGCGCGAACGACGACTAAGATTCATCGAGCGACAACCCCGCCGAGCGACCTGCGCATAGGGATCTTGCAGCAGGCGGATGGAGGAGCCGATGGCCCCACCACGAAATGAAGTGTGCTTTTCGACGCTTGAAGGGTCGCCCGGCTTCGATGTGGTTGCGCGGTCGAGTTCGAGGGTGGCCTCGGAGCCGCCCAGGGTGCCACCGGTCGGAGGATGGGTGACGATTGGCTCGCAGGTGCGCTGGTCGCTGCTCCTTCTTGTTCTCGCCGGATGCTCGTCATCCATTCGAGCGACCGGCTCTGAGGCCCCTCTCGTCGGAAAGACGCTAAAGGTTCCTGGAACTGGGGTGTCCCTTGTGGTCCCCGAAGGAGTAACTCTTTCGCCATTGGGTACGATGCTCATTGACGAGAAAGGCGAAATCACGATCGCAATTATCGTGAAGCTTCTGTCTTAGGGGATCTCGTCGGACCCGAATTTCCAGAAGCTCTATCCCAGCGAACCCGAATACTTCACCATCGAAAACCGTCGCGCAGCGCTTCGCTACCGAACACGCGGACAGTCGGGAATCGCCTATGACGGCTGGATGCTCAGCGTTCAGGACGCTTGGGAACTCGATCTGCTTGCGACCGACCAAGGACCTGACGCGCAACGATGGAAGACGCTCAGACCTTACTTGCTGTCGCTCAAGTGGAATCCAGACGAGATGGATCCTGAGAAGGCCTTCGGTGCCACGCCGGGCAAGATCGAAGGAATGAAGCTTGCGGGGGATGGCATTGGGGGCCTGAAGTACGTCGAGGGTGGTGCCTCAGGAGCAGTGCTTTCGCTTCTGGCTATGCCGAAAGCGGTCGACCACACTTCATTTGCCTCTTTCTGCAAGAAGGGAATTCGTTCGGTAATCAAATCCACTGCTGACCAAGCATCACTTGGAGAGGCGACCACTATCCATGGGGAAGGGCTAACAGGTTGCGAAGTAATCGGCGTTTCATCCTCCGGGCGCTCGGGTTACTGGGCTTTGGTCGCTTTCGCCTCAGGCGGCCTGGTGATGGCCTCTGGCGAAGCGGAAGCTGCAACAGCGGGCCTTTGGCGCGCCAGATTTGGCGCAGCAGTTCGCGCGCTAAAACCTTCAAGATAGCCGTCCCGGGGAGAGAGGCTCTCATCCTGAACCGAGAGATGGAGTATTCGATGCCCCAGGCTCCCGACCACCTGATGCGCATTGGGCAGGGGAGACTCGGCGGCGGCGACATCCAGGTCGCGGTGGACGACCCGCAGGCGCCCGCGCGCGCGGTCGATGCCGCTCGCGAAAAGCTAATCTCCAGGTATCGGAATGATCTTCGACTCTGCTTCCGAAGACAGCGGCGACATGTAGGGAGCAAGCCTCCAGTCACCTATCCTCGACGAATACCGAAGCACCTGCCCCGGCCCCACAAAGCACTCGATCAAGAAGTCCTCGCCCGGAACATCGAAGGCCTCAAAAGGCCTGCTCATGGGTGATGAAGCGCTTCATGCGGATCTGCCTTTCACAGCAAGACCATTCTCCTGATGTTCAGTCTCCTGCCCACCACCCTCCAGACGGTGCCTCCGGCGTGTTGTTGCGCCGATTCCGACGCGCGCGAGAAGCGGGGCATACGGAGCACTCAGGAACTACACTCAGGGACCTGCAACCACCCCTCCGAAAAAGGGCAGAGATATTCTGTCGTTCGGTGTTGGAGGCGCGGGTCCACGCTTGTGGTCAGGGCCGGCTTACCCCACCAGCGATCGCTCGAGCTCGAGCAGCGACTGGCCCATCGCCTCGATCTCCGGCAGCGAGCCTTCGCGCTCGACCTTCTCGGCCTCCACCAGCCGATGCCCCAGGCTCTCGACCACCTGATGCGCATTGGGCAGGGGAGACTCGGCGGCGGCGACATCCAGGTCGCTGTGGACAATCCGCAGGCGCCCGATGGCCTCGTGCAGGCGCGCGTGGATCTCCACGCTTTGCTGCCGGACCTCCTGCTCGATGCGGTCGGCGGTCGTCACGTGCTGCGACTCCTCGGCGGCAATGTGCGCGGCTTCCGCTGC
>JACRCT010000649.1 GCA_016218885.1 Deltaproteobacteria bacterium
CGAGGGTCAGCTCCTCGAGGGACACGGTGGCAGTGCCGACCTTCTGCACCTGGAGCGCTCCGGCCACGTTGGCGATACGCGCGGCCGACTCGACGTTTGCGCCGGCGGCCAAGCCGAGCGTGAGCGCCGAGCCGACGGTGTCGCCCGCGCCGGTGACATCCACCAGCTCCTTCTCGCCGTGAGCGCTGATGAGCGTGAGGTTCGAGCCCTCGGCGACGGCCATGCCGTGGCAGCCGAGGGTGACCACCCAGGCGTGGTTGGGCACCAGCCTCTGGGCCCTCCTGATGGCCTTGAGCAGCTGCTCCTCGGTGTCGGTGCGCAGCCCCGTCAAGGCGCACAGCTCCGGCTCGTTGGGCTTGAGCACCGTCGCGCCGTCGAAGGCCTGCAGGTTGTAGCGGCTGTCGACCACCACCGGCACGCCGGCATGCGCGGCGGCGAGCACCTCGGCGATCACCTTCTCGCCCAGGACGCCCGCCCCGTAGTCGGAGACCAGGATCGCCTCGGCGTCCTGGGCCAGCGAGCCGACCAGGCGCGCCAGCTCGTGCTCGGTCTCGGGCGGCAGCTTGCCGTCGCTGCCCCGGTCGAGCCGCAGCATCTGCTGGCGGCGCGTGTTGACGCCGCCGGCCAGGATCCGGGTCTTGGACTCGGTCGGGACCCGGCAGGTCTTGGGCGTCGCCAGGCGCACGCCCAGGTCGCGACAGAGCGCGCGCAGCTGAGCGCCCAGCTCGTCGCGGCCCAGCGAGCCGATGGCGGTGACCCTGGCGCCCAGGGCCCTGAGGTTGGCGGCGGCGTTGCCGGCGCCGCCCAGCTTCACGTCGGAGGACTGGTGGCGGACGATGAGCACCGGGGCCTCGCGCGAGATGCGGTCGGTCTCTCCATAGATGTACTGGTCGGCGACGAGATCGCCGACGACGAGCACCTTGCGGCCACAGAAGCGGGCGAGCAGCGGCGCCAGGCTCGGTGAGCGTTCGAGGGGACGGGAGGTTCGCACGGCGGCGATTAAAGGAGCGCCCGACCGGCGAGTCAATTCGTGCGCCTTCAGGAAGGCGGTGCTAGCTTGTGGGACTTGGTACGCCCATGGAGAACCAGCCCCAACCCCTCGTCCCTCCGCAGCGGCTTCCCCGCCCCAACGAGCACTGCTGGTGCGGCAGCGGCAAGAAGTACAAGCGCTGCCACCAGTCGGCGGACCAGGGCGCCCCGCGCCTCGCCGCCGCTCCTGTGACGGCGAAGCGGCCGCCCGCGCGCCCGATCAAGGCCGGCCGGGTGAGCCCGCGCAGGACGGTCCCGCCGCACATCCCGCGTCCCGAGTACGCGCTGAGCGGGCGCCCGGGCGACAAGGCGGTGGACGAGATCATGACTGGCGACCGCCTGGAGCGCATGCGCCGGGCTTGCCACGCCGCCGCGCAGGTGCTCAGGACGGTGGGCGCCATGGTCCGTCCCGGAGTCACCACCGACGAGATCGACGCCGTCGCCCACGAGGAGTACATCCGCCTGGGAGGGTTCCCGAGCACGCTCAACTACCACGGGTTCCCCAAGTCGCTGTGCACCTCGGTCAACGAGGTCATCTGCCACGGCATCCCCGACGACCGGCCGCTCGAGGACGGCGACATCATCAACCTCGACGTGACCATCTACCTCGAGGGCATGCACGGCGACTGCTCGGCGACCTACCTGGTG
This sequence comes from Deltaproteobacteria bacterium, assembly GCA_016218885.1. Classification (GTDB taxonomy): domain Bacteria; phylum Myxococcota; class Myxococcia; order Myxococcales; family UBA5297; genus JACRCT01. Next base: position 1,678 of record JACRCT010000649.1, read on the forward strand.
GGCCACGTGGAGGAGCAGTCGCGCCGGCTGGTGCAGGTCACGCACGAGTGCATGATGTTGGGCATCGCCGCCGCCAAGCCCGGCCGCCCGGTCAGCGACATCGGCCGGGTCATCGAGGCCCACGCCGACAAGCACGGCTACGGCGTGGTGCGCGCCTACTGCGGCCACGGCATCGGCGAGCGATTCCACACCAGCCTGCAGGTCCCGCACTACTTCGAGCCCTCTTCGCACCGGCGCCTGGTGCCGGGGATGACCTTCACCATCGAGCCGATGGTCACCCTGGGCACCTGGGACCACCGCATCTGGGGCGACGGCTGGACCGCGGTCACCGCTGACCTGCAGCGCACCGCCCAGTTCGAGCACACCGTCCTCCTCACCGAGCGGGGAGCGGAGATCCTCACGGTGCTGCCGGGTGAGAAGCCGTAGGCGCCGCGGCCGCGCACGTCTGCTCCCCTGGCGGCCGGGTCTTCCAGCGCCGGTGCAGCCAGAACCACTGCTCGGGGTGCTCGCGCACGTGCCGCTCGAAGCGCTCGTTGAGCATCGCGGTGAAGGCGAGGACGTCCTGCTCTCGATCCTCGCTCTTGCGCTCGAACACGAAGGGGCCCTCGATCAGCAATCGGTAGCGCCCTTCGGCCACGCGCAGCAGGAAGGCAAGAAACACCGGGGCGCCGGTGCGCTCGGCCACCACCGCCGGGGCGGGCGTCGTGGCCGCAAGCTGGCCAAAGAAGGGCACGAAGACCGCGCGCTTGGGGAGCATGTTTTGATCGATGAGCAGCGCCAGCACGTCACCTCGCTGGACCGCCTCGACCAGGTTGTCCATGCCCTTGTGGACCTCACGGATGCCGGCCAACGCGCGAGTCGCCACCCACCGCGCATTTGCCGCGCCCTTGAGCGGCCGGGTGAGGGCGGTCAGCGGAGCGCCGCGCCGCGCGGCGTAGACCCCGAGCATCTCGAAATTTCCGAAGTGCGCGCTGCAGCAGATGAACCCCTGCCCCGCCTTCAACCACGGCTCGACCTTGGCCCAGTCGTCAGGCTCGACCACCATCTCGAGAAGCTCGCGGTCCCTGAGCCCGGGGCTGCGCAGGAAGTCTGCAGCACACTCTCCCAGGTGCCGGTAGTTCGCCCGGGCCAGGGCACGGCGCTCGGCCTCGGTCTTCTCGGGGAAGGCGAGACGCAGGTGGCCGAGCGCGACGCGCTGGCGGATGCCCAAGGTCCAGGCGAGCCCGGCGGCGAGGCGCAAGAGAGCGCGCGCCCAGCGCGCCGGCAGCCTCTCCAGCAGGAAGAGCAAAAGCCCCATCCCACTCACCTCCTCGTTGCCGCGGCAGCCGAGTGGTCCCCTTCGAGGGCCGCCGTGAGCCCTTCCTCGCCCGCGCGGACATCGAGCTCGATGCGCACCACCGCGAAGGGCCCCTTGGCGGCCGAGTCGGGCAGGCGCACCGCGTCCTTCTCGGTGAGGGCGATGGCGTCCACGCCCTGGCGCCGCGCCTGCAGCTTCACTTCCTCGACCTCCATCGGCAAGAAGGGGTGGTGGTCGGCAAACAGCCGCTCACCGGCGATCATGGCTCCCAGGCCCCCCAGCGTGTGGCGAAAGGAGGCCGGTTGGGCGATGCCCGCCATCAGCAGCACCTTCTTGCCTGCCAGCGCTCGCACCCCCAGGCTCCGACCCTCGTCATCCAGGACGTCGGCCACACGGTACGCCGCGCGCACGATCGGCGCCTGGGTGAATTGGCGAATCTCGGCTTCCAGCGCCTCGACCTCGTCGGGGGTGGCCTGCTCGACCTTCGACAGGAAGACCAGCCCGGCCCGTCCCAGGCTCTGCTTGGGCTCGCGCAGGGGGCCACGCGGCATGAAGTGCCCGTTGCCGAAGGGGTTGCCGGCATCGAGGACCACCACGTCGAGATCGCGCGCGAGGCGAAGGTGCTGGAGACCGTCGTCGAGCAGGAAGAGCTTCGCCCCAAACTCGGAGATGGCCGCCTGCGCCGCCGCAGCGCGATCCCTGCCGACAATGACCGGCACTCCGGGACAGGCTCTGGCGATGAGCAGCGGCTCGTCGCCCGCCTCGCGGGCATTGGACAAGATCTGCCGGCCGTCGCTCGCCACGACGATGCGCGAAGGATGCTCCCTGCCCCACCCCCGGGAGAGCACGAAGGGCCTCTCGCCCTGCGCAAGCAGGCGGCGGGCGAGATGGATGGTCACGGGCGTCTTGCCCGCGCCCCCGACCACCAGGTTCCCCACCGAGACGACGCGCGCCTCCACCCTGCATGCCCGGCCCGGCCGCTCCCACTGGCGAAGCCGGCGCCGCACGATCCACGCGAACAGCCGCGAGAGCAGCCACAGCGGCCAGAGCAGGGCCTTGGCCGCGAACCCCTCGCGCGGGCGATACCAGAGGTGGTCGAGCAGGCGGCTCATCCAACCCACCTCCCTGCGGCCGCCAGCACCTGCGCGACCTCGAGCCTCTCCATGCAGTCGAGATGGCCCAGCGGACAGCTCGCCCCGCCGTGATTGGTGCAGGGGCTGCACTCGACAGGAGCCCGGACCACGTCCGCTCGCGGGGACAGCGGGCCCCAGCGCTTGGGGCTGGTGGGGCCGAAGAGCGTGACGAGCGGGGTCCCCAGCGCCGCAGCGATGTGCGAGGGGCCGGAGTCCCCGGCGACGACCAAGGAGCAACGCGCGATGGCCCCCGCCAGGCCCCCCACGTCGAGTGTCGCGGTGTCTGGGACCTCGAAGGGCAGCGAGGCACGCACTGCGGCGAAGGCCTCGGCATCGCCCCGCCCGCCCAGCAGGACAGGGCGAAGGCCCCGGCCGGCGAGCGCCACGGTGAGCTGTGCGAACCGCTCGGGGGCCCAGCGCTTGGTCGCCCAGCGGGCTCCCGGCGCGAGCCCCACGATTCTTCCCTCGGGAAGAACGAGTCGCGCCCGGGCCTCCATCTCGGCGGTCACGATGAGGTCGAGGCTGCGTCCGTCCGGCACGACCCCCAGCGGAGCGAGCGCCTCCAGGTACAGATCGACCGCGTGGGCGCGGGTGAGCGGTCTCTCCTGGCCGACCAGAGAAAGCAGCGCTTGCCGCGGGGTGCGCTTCCTCCAGGCGATGGTGCGCCCAGCGACATGGAAGAGCCGGGCCTTCGGCTTGTCCTGCAGGTCGACCACGAGGTCGTAGCCCTCGATGACCAGGGTCCGGCGCAGGGCGAGCAAGCCCCGGATACCCTGGTGCTCGCCGCGCTTGCGATAGGCGACGGGTCGGGCATACGGGTTGGCGGCGACGAGCGGCAGGTACGGCTCCTCCACCAGCCAGTCGATGCGCGCATCGGGGAACGTCTTGGCGAGCGCGCGCACTGCTGGGGTGGCGAGGAGGACGTCGCCCAGCGCCGACAGGCGAACGACGAGGATGCGTGAGGGCCCGCTCACGGACCCCCCGCCGATCCTTCGCTGAGGCCGCCCGCGGGCCGTCTCTCGAGCAGGCGCGCCATCAGCCCTACGTTGCGCGCGCTCGCGCCGCGGATCTGGCTCACCGCGCTGCGCGCAAGCGCCCCCACCTCGCGCATCTTCTCGGGCCGGGCCAGCAGCTCATGCGCCACCCGGTACAAATGGTCGGCGTCCTTGACCTGGATGCCGCCGCGGCCGACCAGCACCTGTACGCTGTCGTGGAAGTTGTCCATGTGGGGGCCGAACAGGACTGGCTTCCCCTGCGCGGCGGGCTCGAGGATGTTCTGCCCGCCCCGGGTGGTGAAGGAGCCGCCAACGAAGACCAGCGTCGCCAGCCGATATGCCGTCGCAAGCTCCCCGATGGTGTCGAGGACCGCCACCCTTGGCGGAGTCCCCGGCGTCCCCTTCTCGCTGCGCAGCCGCGCCGACAGCCCCGCGTCCTGGGCCATCGCCTTCACCTTGGCGGCCCTCTCGATGTAGCGCGGCGCGACGACCAGGCGCAGCTCGGGATGCTCGGCAAGCAGCCGTTTGAAGACCTCGATCAGCACCTGCTCCTCGCCCTCGTGCGTGGAGCCGCAGATGAAGACCGGCGCCTCCGGCGGGAACCCGAAGGCGCGGGCGAGCTCGTCCCCGCCCGGCGGCGTCGGGCCGGCCGGAACGAGCGCGTCGAACTTGGTGTTCCCGGTCACCCAGACCCGATCCAGCGGCGCGCCCAAGCGCAGCGCCCGCTCGGCCTCCTCGTCCTCTCGCATCAGGAACAGGTCGACGTCCTGCAGCGGATTGCCAATGAGCGAGAAGAGCAGCCGATACGAGCCCAGGCGGGACGGTGAGAAGCGGCCGTTGGTCACCGCCACTCGCGCCCCGCCCTTCTTGGCAGCGCGGATGAGGTTGGGCCAGATCTCGGCGTACTCGAGCACCAGCAGGTCGGGCGCGATGGCTCGGACCGCGCGCCGCGTCGCGCCCGGGAGATCCCAGGGCACGAACGTGATGGCGTCCGCTCCCCGGATCCGCTCCTTGCCCATCAGGTAGCCGGAGTTGGTCAGCGTCGACAGGATCACGGTGCAGCCGGGGAGCTGCGCCTTGAGCTCGCGGATCATCGGCGAGAGCGCGAGCAGGTCTCCGGCGGAGGCGCCATGCAGCCAGATGCGCGGACGACCGGTGCTGACGAAAGCGTCGCGCGGATAGATCCCAAAGCGTCGCGCCGTGCCCGCGCGGGTCTTGCGGTGCAAGAGGAGCACCGGCAGCGCTAGCGCAAAGACAACGACGATCGCCAGGTTGTAGAGGAAGTGCATGGGGCGTCGCCGGGTCGGGCGCCCCTTCTTAGCAAATTAGTCATGAGTCGTAAGTAGTCGTAAGTCATGAGTCATAAGTCATGAGTCGCAAGCCACGGGCCGGGAGCCCAGAGCCGAGCTCGAGTCGGGCAACGCTGACTCAAAACTCACGACTTATGACTTACGACTCATTTCCCCGCTCCTCCGCGCTGCACGTCGCGAGGCGGGCCGCCCTCCGCGGGCGGCGCTGCCTCGGCCTGCAGGGTCGCCGGCTCGGGCATTGGGCAGTTTCCGGAGACCACCGCCTGCTCCGCTTCCGGGTCGCCGATGTCGCGGAAGCGCGCGACCACCGACTGGCCGGCCCACGCTCGTCCCTCGCGCTGTAGCTGGAAGTGCAGGTGGCTGCCGCAGGAGAAGCCGGTTCGCCCTACCTCTCCCAGCAGCTCTCCCGCCCGGACCCTCTGGCCCTCTCCCACGAAGACCTTGGAGAAATGCAGGTACTGGGTCTCGAACCCGTCGCCGCGCGAGAGGATCACGTAGTTGGCGTCCGGACCATACGCGCGATCACAGCCCCCGCGGACCGAGTCGGAGCGAACCATGCGCACCACCCCGTCGTGCGCGGCGAGCACCGGGGTGCCTTCGGGCACTCGAAAGTCCCACGCCCAGCGATCGGTACCCAGGTGGCTGAAGGTGCCGTGAGCCTGGGAGATCACCACCTTGGCGCCGCAGGCGAACGGCACCTCGAGATCCCGCGGAGCTGTCCGCTCGGCCTGCTGGGCGGCGTCCGGCCCTGCGATCGGCAGGCTGGTGCCCGGCGGCGCCGCTAGCGACAGGGCAACGAGGGCAAGGCCAGCGAGGTTCTCCATGCGCGCTCCTGGGGGGGCCGGGTGTACGCGCCTGAACAGTCCTCAATCCAGGCCATTCCTCGCCTGGGCCGTCTGCCGAGCCGGGCCGCAACGAGGGGCTTGCCACTCGAGCGACATGGCGCCTCCCTTTAGCGCGAGGAAGAAGGAGGGACATCCATGTCGCTTCGTCGTTGGGGAATCGGGCTGCTGGCCATGGGCCTGCTCGCGCTCGCGCCAGCCTGCAAGTCGCAGAGCCGCGAAGGCGGGACAGGAGGCAGCGGCGCACAGCAGCAAGAGAGTCAGCCGGGAACCCAGCAGGAACAACCGAGCGGAGGCATGGGCGGCTCCGGCTCCAGCGAGTATGGCCAGGGCCAGCAGGAAGGCGAGCCAGGGATAGGTGGCTCGGCTGCCAAGCAGCCTGACGCCGGAGCGCAGTAGCTGCCCCCAAGGCAAGAGGGAAAGCGCGCGCAGAGCGACCCCGGAGAATGGATGGCTCCGGGGCCGCTCGCCCTTCCTGGGCTGTCGGAGGGAATTGCGTCACCCTGACCCGGAGCGCTTCCTGGACCGTCGCCGGCAAAAGGAGGAAGCTAGCGCACCATCGCTCGCTCGAGCCCGCACCAACAGAGGGGATGGGGCACTACGAGGAGGCCGACGGTCTTTCTATGATCGAAGCTGGCGTTCGCGTCTTTGAGAAGTACGAGATCGTCCGCCGGCTGGCAGTCGGGGGGATGGGGGAGATCTTCCTCGCGCGCCAGACCGGGCTCGTCGAGCGCATGGTCATCCTCAAGAGCCTGTTGCCCGACCTCGCCGAGCAACAAGACCAGCTCGAGCAGTTCATCGACGAGGCGCGCGTCTGCGCCAACCTCAACCACCCGAACGTCATCGCCATCTATGACGTCGGCCAGTGGGAGGGGGTGTACTTCATCGCCATGGAGTACGTCGCTGGCGAGGACCTCTCCCACCTGCTCAGGGCGGCGGCCGCATCGCAGACCGGCATCCCCCTGGAGGTTTCGGCGGCCATCGTCCGCGACGCCGCCGCCGGTCTCGACCACGCCCACTCCGCCTCCGACTCGCAGGGACAGCTGCTCAACCTCGTGCACCGCGACGTCAGCCCGCAGAACATCATGGTGCGCACTGACGGCGTGGTGAAGGTGGTCGACTTCGGCATCGCCCGCGCCGCCAACCGCGAGGTCAAGACCGCCGCCGGCATCATCAAGGGCAAGTACCGCTATATGTCTCCCGAGCAGGCCCTCGACAAGCCGCTCGATGGGCGCAGCGACCAGTTCGCGCTCGGCGTCGTGCTCTGGGAGCTTGCGACCGGCCGTCGCCTGTTCGCCGGCGAGAGCCCGGTACAGATCCTCACTGACGTGGTCAGGAAGCCCACGCCCCCGCCCTCGACGCTGGTGCCCCATTTCCCGCCGGTGCTCGAGGGCGTGATCCTCAAGATGACCGCCAAGGAGCGTGACGAGCGCTACCCGCGTTGTGCGGACGTGGCCACGGCGCTGGGCTCCTGGCTCGAGACGATCCCCAAGGCCAGCCGCGTCGAGCCAGGGACCCTGGTCCAGAAGCTTCTGGGCGCGAAGATCGCCGAGAAGCTCAAGGTCCAGGGCTCGCCCGAGAAGGCCCGCTCGGATGTGCCCTGCCCGACCTGCGGCAAGCCCAACGCCCCCGAGAACCGCTTCTGCGGTGGCTGTGGAGGGGCGCTGGGCTCGCAGTCCCACGGCGGAGGTACCAGCCGCTCGCGCAGCGCGCCGCTCGCACCCAGCACCCAGCGCGGGGGGCCGCAGGTGCTCGGCCCCTCACCCAATACCCCAGGAACCGGCACGCGCAGCGGCACCGGCTCTGGCCCGCGCAGGGACTCGGGCTCCAGCTCGGGAACCGTCCTGGGTTTGGGCTCGACCTCGTCGGCCGCCGCCTCGCTCACCGGGTCCGCGGCGGCGCAGATCTCGGGGGCGATGAAGGATCTGTCCTCGCTGATGGCGAGCGAGAAGCGCACCGCCACGGTGCTGAC
>JACRCT010000650.1 GCA_016218885.1 Deltaproteobacteria bacterium
AGTCGCACGGCAGCGCCTGCGACCACGACGTGCAGCGCAAGGCCATCGAGGCGATGGCCGCCGCGGGGCTCTTGCCGGCGATCGGCCTGGAGATGGTGCCGGTCGATCAGGCGCCGGTGCTCAAGCTCTTCAACCAGCGGCGAATCGCCCCCGAGGCGATGGGCCGCGCCCTCCTCTGGTCCCTGAATTGGGGCTTCCCGTTCGGGCTCTACCGGCCAATCTTCGAGACGGCGGAGCGCTGGAACCTGCCGGTGGTGGCGCTCAACGTGCCCCCGACGGCCGCGTTTGTGGTGGCGGATCGCAACGCCCCTCTGGCGAGCATCCACCCGAGGAGCACCGCCCCCGAGCAGATCATCCCCCCCTCCCCTCGCCAGCTGGCCGAGCTTCGCGAGGAGTTCGAAGCCCACCGCGAGTACCTGGGCCAGGGCGCTGACGACTTCGACCGCTTCGCCCTGGTGCAGGCGATGTGGGACTCGATGATGGCCGAGGAGGCGCTGCGCGCGGTGCGGGATCTCGGCCGACCGGTGGTCGTCCTCGCCGGGGCCGGGCACGTCGAGGCGCTGGGGATTCCCTATCGGCTGCACCTGCTGGCGCCGGAGGTGAGGGTGCTGACCGTGCTGCCCTGGCGCGGCGGCGCGCCCCCGAACCATGGAGAGTCGGACCTGCACTACTTCTGCCCGGTCGCGATGGAGTAGTCAGACCTCAGGCGATGCGCAGGACGATCTTGCCCGCCACGCCGCCGCGCTCGAGGGCGGCGAAGGCCTCCGCGGCCTGGTCGAGCGGCAGCACGCGATCGATCAGCGGCCGGACCGCGCCGGAGCGCACCAGCTCTTCGATCTCCGCGTAGTCCTCGGGCTTCGTCCGGACGTTGCCGATGAGCAGGCGCTTGCCGCCCAACAGGTTCTGGAAGAGCGAGCGCAAGACGACGCCGGGCAGACCGAGCGGAGTGACATAGCGCCCCTTCGGCGTGAGCGCGCGGCTCGCCGCCCCGAAGCCCAGCTTCGCGTAGGCGTCGTAGATGACGTCGAATCGGGCGGCCTCTCGGGTGAAGTCGCGCGCCCGGTAGTCGAGGACGTCCGCGGCACCGAGCTCGGCCGCCCGCGCCGCGTGCGGCGCGCTGCACACGGCGGTCACGCGCGCACCGCGGGCCCTGGCGATCTGCAGCGCGAAATGGCCGACGCCACCGGTGGCGCCATTGACGAGCACGGCCTTTCCGGCCAGCTCGCCGCACAAGCGCAGCCCGTGCAGCGCCGTGAGTGCCGCCACGGGCAGCGTCGCCGCCTGCTCGAAAGGGAGGGTCTCCGGCTTGCGCCGCAGGTCGGAGGCCGGCACCGCCAGGCGCTCGGCGTGCGCACCCGGTCGGCCCAGAGCCGTCACGGTGAGGCCGTAGACCGCCTCCCCGACGGCCCAACCGGTCACACCCGTGCCGAGCGAGTGCACGACCCCGGCGAAATCGGTGCCCAAGGCGCGAGGAAAACGAGAGCCGGACAAAAGGCGCAGCTGCCCGGCACGGACCTTCCAATCCACGGGGTTGACCGTGGAGGCCCGCACCGCGACCACCACCTGGCCTTTGCCCGGGCTGGGCTCGGCGAGCTCTCCCAGGTGCATCACTTCCGGTCCGCCGTATCGCTCCGCCACGAAGGCTCTCATGTCCCATCCCTGTTCAAAGAAGAGCTGTGAGTTCTCCGCATGTCGGCAGGAAGATCAAGCTCCTCCACCACCTGCCTGGCCGATCGCGTACCCCAGGGTCAGCACCTCGACCCTGCCGTCATCGAGCATCCCGCCTGCGCTCTCCGGCGCGGGCCTGACGAACGGCTTGGCCGCCTCGGCCGTGGAGTGCGTCTGCCGAAAGTGGGTCTCGATGGCCTCGACGATGCGAACCCGCGCCTCGTGGAGGTTGCGCCGCACCGCGTGGGTCGTGGTCCCGGAAGCGTCCGCGAGGTTGTCAGCGCCAGGAGCAGAACCCGGAACCATCGAGAGGACAACACCCCTTTACGGGGTCGCACCTCTCGGTGCTTGGGCTACAGAGAGAGCCCGCGCTGATCTGGTTCTGCGGGAGACAGCAGGTATAGCCGGCATAGCGCGCGTCAGCGCAGATGGTGAAAAAGCTCTCCGGCGCACGGCACCCCGTGTTGCCGACGCACGTCTCAGTTGGGCGACAGATCTGAAAGTGCTCCTGCCCTCCAACAATTCCGACGCACGTGGTCGCACCGGGGTCACCGCACGATCGGTAGACCCCTCCTTGGGACGAGGGGGCTTCGAGACAGGTACGCGGTTCTTCGCAAAACACGAGACCGCGCCCGCTCCCGCCCCAACCCGCCGCATTGCCCCAACAACATGAGGACCCAGCGACCTGGCACCGGGGCTCCGAGAGCATCTCCGGGTGGTCCGGATTAGAGCAGGTGAGGCAAGCAAGCCCCCCTGAGCAGCCCTGCGGGAGGTTCACGCCGCAGGCACCACCGTCGGCAGGCCCGGCATCCGGAGCCCCGGCGTCTTTGCTTGGGCCCGCATCCAGCCGGCCTGCGTCGGAGACTCCGGCGTCTTCCTTGTGGGGACAGCACAGGAGATTGTCGGGGCCACAAAGGTCCTCGGGCGGACAGCATGCCACTGGATCCTCAGGGAGATAGCTCCTGCAGGTCCCTGATGACCACGGACAGCACAGCTGACTCCGGCAACGCTGGACCACAGGGCATCCCGCGTCGACCTTGACCTCATCGTCGCCCCGAGCCGCCTGACCGACCCACTCCTTTGCCGCCTGCGCGGCCTCCTCGACCTCCCTCCCATTGGACGCTGGCCAAGTGGCCACGGCCGCTCGTCCCCACTCGACCACCGCCGCCGCGCAGTCCTCAGTCCGGGAGGCAAGGTGTCCTAGAATTGCCTTCGCATCCCCATAGGCCTCGGCCGCCCTGTCTGTCGTGGGCACCGAAGATGCCACCGCAGAGGTCCCCAGGGACGAGAGAGCTAGGTCGGCAATAACGCCTCCCACCATGTATCCAATCGCTGCCGCCGCTGCCGCCAAGGTCATGGCCTCAAGCCCACCCGTGGCCGCCGCCGCGAGGAGCACGGCTCCCAGGACTACCTTCTCTGTCGAAGTCAGCGCTTGGGGCTGCCCATCCAGTCGAACGACGCTGGACGCCCCCATGAGCATCTCGTCGAGCAGCGCCAGGCTTCGGGCATCGAACAGAATGTCCCGCCCGCCTTCCTCGCCTCCGACTCGAGCCACCAGCGTGGTGCCGCCGGCTTGCGCCGTGGCGATCCATTCCCGGATTCTTCCCGCGTGCACTGCAAGAGAAGCGCGGATTCGGTCGTACATCAGTCCCTCAGGCTCGTTCGTAGGTCGACCAAACCCTGCCTCATCCAAGCGGTCCAGCGCGTCGAGGAATTCGAGCGTCTGAACCCCTGGGGATCCGACGACGACGCGGGTCAGCTCCACCACGCGCTCGACCTTCCCGTCACACGCCAGCACGACCCGCGTTCCCGCCGCCGCGGAGGCGAGCCAGATCGGCAAGGCCACGACGGTCTTTCCTTGCCATTGTAGGGACGTGGTGGTGAGCCGCTCAGAGCCCCACCGAACCTCGACCTCGCGCCAGGGCTCGCCCTCGAGCTCCACCAGAGCGCCCAGGGCAGCGGAATGCGCTTCTGGTGTCGCGCTTTTTTCCGGGCAGCCAACCACCAACACCACCAGGAAGACGATGACCGCCAATCGCGCTGGTCTCATGTGTGCCCTTCGCTAGATGATTACGGTCCTGATTGGTGTCGCGGGGCCCAAAGCCGTCGGTCGATGCTAGCAGGTGCCGAACCAGCAGTCTGTGGATGGCCTCGTTGAATGGCGCCCACTCACCGCAGGCCAGATCACACCGCCGGTGGCGTGGGACCGCCTTCGGCGGTGCGCGCTTTGATCCCCTCGGGCATCAGGGGACAGCGCTCCCCGCCACCACCCTCCGCGTCTCTCTCCCGCGGCTGCCCTGCGCTTCGAGACTGGCCTACTTCTGCCGACCAGACGTGGCCCACTTCTGCCGAGCGTGGAGTCCACGGCAAGTTGCGCTACGTGGCGCAGCTTCGGCTCCGCGCACCCGGCCCCGCCACTGCCCAGGGGCAAGTCGGCCTGTGATCCGAATCGTGTTTTCGGTCGCCCTAGGGCTGCCGGCCTTACAAGGGCCCAGACGCGAAAAGCTCCCCGATCCAAGACTCGTTCGCGGCCGCAAGGACTTGCCGGCCGAAGTCGTTGGCGGCTGGATTTGCCTTCGGATGCGAGTGCTCGAACCCGATCTGGTACAGCGTTGCCAGGATGTCTGGACGGTTGCGGATCACGACAGCGCCGGGCGCCCGGTCCCACTGAGTCGCATAGGGCGCCACTCATAGTGCGCACGGTACCACGGCCAAGGAGGAGGCCGGCCTTGCTCCGGTCAGGAGACGTCCAGCACCTTCACCGCCTCTTCGCCTTCGCGTCCGAAGAGACCGCTGGGTTGTTGCCTACGGCCTCAGGTTCCTGCCTCCCAGTGCGCCGGCCGCTGACCGGGCGGGCGACCCGTCCGTGGCGGGCCCGCGTGTAGGGCCACGGGGCCGCCACGCGCGCGCTGGCGGGCGCCATCGGGACGGAGCCGCCGTGGGCCACCGGGGCGCGCACGGCGGGCGTCAGGGGCCTGGGCCCCGCCCGTTCCCAACCAGGGCTCGCGGAGCGCGACGGCGACCGGATGCAGGCCGAGGCGCCGGACGACTGTTGTTACCTGCGGTCTTCGGGCTGCGCGGCCACCAAGGCTCGGACCCGCATCGGCGTCCCGTACTCAAGGGAGAGGAAGGTCATTGCGAAGAGGCCGTCGCCGACCTGACGAGTCTCGGAAAGATGCCCGAAAGGCCCGAAGCTCTGCGCAGCCTCGCACGCGCCTGTTTTAGGAGCCTGCCGCAAGCCACGTCCCCATGAAGCTCCTCCTCGTCGAGAACCACGGGGACTTTGCCAACATCGTGGTGGCCAAGTTCCTGGCCGCGCACGAGGTCTGCCGTCATCGAGCATCCCGCCTGCGCTCTCCGGCGCGGGACCTGAAGAACGGCTTGGCCGGCTCGGCCATGGAGTGCGCCTGCCGGAAGTGGGTCTCGATGGCCTCGACGATGCGAACCCGCGCCTCGTGGAGGTTGCGCCGCACCGCGTTGGTCGTGGTCCCGGAAGCGTCCGCGAGGTCGCTGTACGACAACCCGCCCAGGTCACACAGCGCGAGCTCGGCCCGGGGTACGGCAGGGAGGCGCGCCACCGCAAGGGCGATCACTTGGCGCAGGTGGGCATCGAGCAGCGGTTCATCCTCCCTCCACTCTGTCGGCGCTCCGGACCATGCTCGAGCTTCCGCAAGACCCGGCCCGGGCGGTAGCAGGTCGGACTCGAGCCCGTCCCGGGAATGAATGCGGCACAGAATCCTGCGCGCGTTGATCCGGACCAGCCCCGGGAAGAGTAGCTGGCCTGGCCCAAGGCGTGGAAGCGCCTCCAAAGCCTCCGCGAACGTGTCGAGAACGACCTGCTCGGCAATCTCGGGGCGCTGCAACGCCGCGAGCGTGATGCTGTAGATGCGCGCGTGATGGCGACGAAGAAGGTCGTGAATGGACCGGTGGTCGGCATGGCGGGCGTGCCTGACCAGAGGACGCTCCGCGATGACGGGATGGGGGCTGGTCATCTCTTCTTCTTTCTGCGAGCGATGGTGCCGAAGTGGTCTTCAGCACCCTGCTGCTTGCGCGCCAGGCTCGGGGGAGTCCGAGGACGGTGTGGGAGGGCTCCCTGAAGGGGATCGCGTACGTCGGCGCGAGAGCCCGCCAGCTGCGAGATGTCGGGGCGCTGCTGCCCGTCAGGGCGCGAGCTTGTCACTCAACCACTGACGCGTCTTCTCGAAGGAGTCCTTCAGCTCGCCGTGGGCTCTTCTGAAACCGCCCTTGACCTCGTCCCAAGTGGACTCGGTCGCGCTCTCGGCATGGTCGAGCTTCAGCTTCGCCTGGGCCCATGTCTCGCGCACCACCTCGAGCCTGGCCTTGGCGTCGGCGCTGGCGACGCCGCCGGACCTGTCGATGGCAGCGTCGAGCTGATCCAGCTCTTGCTGAACCTCGGTGAGCTCACGCCTCATCTGGGCCAGGAAGGCGGCTCTCTGCGTGTAGGCGTAGTCCTGCATCGCTTGCATCGACTCCTCCGTCTCCACGATGGTCTTGTCCCCTGGCGCCGCCCAGGGATCGCGGGGTCTCGTCCCGGTCGCTGCCGTGCCATCCGCCGAGTCGCAGCCCGGCGCAAGCCCGGCGACGAGGAGGAGCATCAGGGCGAGCGTGGTGTGCCTCATGGATGAGCCTTTCGGGAAGTCGGGTCGGTGGGAGCAGTCGCGGGAAGCACATGGCGGGCCACCGCTGAGACCCGAACAAGCTCAAGCGCTTGCATCGCACGCCGCTCCAGGAGAGCCGGGTGGGGCAGTCAAGATGACGCATGGCCTGCTTCACAACGAATGAGCGCCGGGTGCGTGCGGAGAACCTGCAGGTCTTCCAGGAAGAGGGCGGAGTCTTGGAGAACGACATCCCGGGGGCCCGGGCGCCCACTCACCGCAAGCCAGATCACACCGCCGGAGGCGTGGGACTGCCTTCGGCGGTGCGCGCTTTGTTCCCCTCGGACATCGGGGGACAGCGCTCCCTCGCACCACCCCCCCGTCTCTGTCCCGCGGCTGCCCTGCGCTTCGCGACTGGCCTACTTCTGCCGACCAGACGCGGCCCACATCCACGCCGAGCGCTGAAGTCCACGACAAGTTGCGCTACGTGGCGCAACTTCGGCTCCGCGCACCCGGCGCCCGACGCCGTCTACGGCAAGTTGCGCTACGTAGCGCAACTTCGGCTCTTGCTCCCCGGCGTCCTGAAGAAGGGGGAGGTTGTCCATGTGGTCCAAATGCGGCGGGACTCCCTGCTGATGCTCCCGCCGCCTGAGGACGGCGACATCAAGAGATTCAAGGACCTTGCCGGCGAGGATGCGGGTGCTGACCGTGCTGCCATGGCGCGGCGGCGCGCCGCCTTCTGGATCATGGTCACCACCGCCAAGGCCACGGCGACGGCGATTCTTCTTCGTCAGGGGGTTCCGCAGCACCTTCA
>JACRCT010000642.1 GCA_016218885.1 Deltaproteobacteria bacterium
CACACCGCCGAGAAGGCCCGCGCCCGGAACTTGCCCCACGGGCTAGTGGCTCCACGTGCAGCCACGAGAATCGGAGCGTCCACACCGCCGAGAAGGCACGCGCCCGGAACTTGCCCCACGGCTAGTGGCTCCACGAGCAGCCACGCAAATCAGTGCGTCCACATCTCCGAGAAGGCCCGCGCCCGGAACTTGCCCCACGGGCTAGTGGCTCCACGTGCAGCCACGAGAATCAGAGCGTCCAGACCCGCCGAGTAGGCCCGCGCCCAGAACTTGCCCCACGGGCTAGTGGCTCCACGTGCAGCCACGAGAATCGGAGCATCCAGATCGCCCGAGAAGGCCCGCGCCCGGAACTTGCCCCACGGCAACGGTCAAGTCCCCTTCACCAGCGCGGCGATCCGCCGCTCGTCGAAGCCGAGGATGAGCTCGCCCATCACGTCGATGACGGGCACGCCGCCCATGGGAAGCCCGGCGCGCTTCATCTTGCGCTGCATCTCCGCGGCAGCGCGCGGATCCTTCTCGATGTCCTTGTCGGCAAAGGGGAGACCTCGCGCCTTGAACCATTGCCGCGCCTGCGAGCAAGCCCCGCACCAGCTGGTGCCATACAGGACGATGCGCTGGCCGCCGTCGTCGGCATCGTCGGTCGCCGCGAAGTCCCCCGCCCGAATGGAGCGATCGATCGCGTAGCGGCTCACCGCCGTGCAGGGCCAGGCCCCGTCCTCCTCGCGCGTGAGGTCGGCGACGAAGACATACTGGTCGGCCTTGAGCTCGTCGGCGTTCTTGGACAGGTCGCGCACCAGAACGCTCTTGCGGCGCACCTCGGGGACCTGGTCCGCGCTGTCGACGTCCTGAAGCCTGCCCTCCTCGTCCACGTAGGTGAACAGGAGGTCGGTGCGGTCCTTGGAGAGAAAGATTTTGGGCGGCGCTGCGGGCTCTCCGGCGTCCGGGGCTCCTGCTCTACGGCAGCTCACCAACGAGAGGGCCAGCGCGGCGGCGGCGATGATGACTGGTCTCGACATGCGTCCCAGTCTAGCGCGCGCTCTCCCTCCTGGATGGGGACGAGGCGGCGACGCGAGAAGCGGCCGGCCCTTCGATGCTCTAGCCCAACCTTCGCACATCGCTCCACGATGGAGCGCGCGCCTATACGCGATCGCCCGTTCTTCGAGTGGCCTGGCGAGCTTCCGCTGTCCAGGCCACTCGAAGAACGGGCTCAAGATGCGAAAGCAGGGCTAGAACACGCGATAGCCGAAGCCGAGCATCGCCTCGACCGACAGGCGGGCGCTCTGCGGCACGTGAGTGCGGAAATCGGGGCCGAAGGCTCCATTGAGCAGCAGGAAGTATTCGTTGGAGAGCGCGATCTCCGCTCCGCCGCCGAGCAATCCTGCCACCCGCACGCTCCCTTCCGAGGTGAAGGGAATCTCCGCGGGAACCTTGACGAAGGCGAGCCAGGAGAGCGGCCAGTGAGTCTTGTACGTGAGGCTGGACCCGATCTCGACCCGAAGCCCTGCCTCCGACCGGTTGTCGGAGACCGCCCACCGGGAGCCCGCGTCCACGAAGCCGCCCAGCTTGGCGTCGAGGGCGAGGTTCATGGCCCCTCGCTGAAGCAGCGTCCGCCGGCCCGCCGCCGTCGCGAAGAAGTCCATGGAGAGGTAGCCGAGCCCGGCTTCTGCGCCGACCTCGAACCCCTGGAAGCCCTGGCGAAACCCGACCCGCAGCTCCGGATAGCCGGCGGCGCCATAGACCGCATAGCCACCCCGCTCCAGAGGTGCGCAGGCCACTGCGCCGAACGGAGTGTCCGTGGCCTGGGATGTCGTGGAGGCGAGAAGAACCGCGAGCGCGAGCGTGGTCACCGTCATGGCTTGCTCCTACCTTGTCCTACCTGCCTACAGGGTAGTCGCAGCCTGTGCTGGAGCAATTTTTCGTCACGCGCGAGGAACGTGCTCCCGACCTGCAGCCCTTGGCTCGATGTCAGGTAGCCGCACCGGAGCGGCGGCTCGTCACTGCGCCCTCGCCTTTCGCCTGCTCCCCGTCGACCTACTTGCGAAGCCCGTCCGCGTTCCGCAGGACCTCGATCTCCTTGGCGGTGCTCGCCGAGCGGTGCTGGAAGTAGACGAAGACCCCGGCCACCGCGAGCAGCGTGGGAATGAGCAGCACCAGCAATGCCCAGATCCAGATCTGGCGCCTCTCCTCCACCACGCGCAGCCCGGCCGCGCGCTCCTCGCGATCGATTCGGCTTGGCAGATTGAACCTCGGCGCCGCCTGAGCCCGCGCCAGGGCCTCGCGCTCGTGCTTGTCTTGGAACTCACCGAACTCGAGGGCCTGCGCACCGATGCGCTGCGCGCCTTCGACGCGCTCGGTGGAGCCCAGCGCTTCGCTGAAGTCGAGCTCCAGCGGAGGAGACTGCGGCTGGGAGACAACGGGGATGGCTCCGCGGCGGAACTGGGGGTCTCCCGCGCCGGCTTCTCGAGCCAGGGAGCCGGACACAGGGGGCGTTGGCGCCACACCCTGTGGATGAGCAACGACCCTGGTCGCCCCCTGCCCGCGGGGGAGCACCGAAGTCACCGCCGTCTCACGCGGTGTTCCCGCCGAGACGGCCTCCTTCGAGCGCACGAGCGCGCCAGACTGCACTGCGCGGCTCTCTGCGCCCGTCCCTTGGGCTGAGCTTCCCGACCCGACGAGGTCCTCAATCGGCTCGTCGACCACGATGTTCAGGGTGAAATCGTCCCGCCGCCTGGCCCGCACCTGCGCCTCAGCGAGCGGGTCGAACTCGAGCGAGTCGGTCTCCGGAGGGTTCGCGCGCGGCGGCATCGCCGCGAATTCTAGCCGCACGCTCGTCTGCCCCTCAATTGGACCCACTGTCCGGTTTCTTGCCTACCTACTCCTACATGTCACTATGCAGCTGTCTTCGCATTCGAACTGCTTCCGACCGCATCAAGGAGCCGCCATGACGACGCGACCGATCGACCGCCGTGACCGAAGCCGCACAGCGCTCTTCCTGACCCGCCGCCGCTATCCACGCCTGGCGATGACAGCGGACGTGTTCTACGAGAGCGACGAGGCGACCGTCTTCGCCAGCGAGGTCGACGTGAGCCTGCGCGGGCTGTTCGTGCCCTGCCGCTTCCCCGACCGCGAAGGGGCCGAGGGTGTGGTGCGAATCGATCTGGGCGAGGGGGCCCTGGCGAAAGCCAGAGTCGAAGTGCTCAAGGTCCAGGACGGCGAGAAGAGCGGGATGGCCCTGCGAATCGTCTCCATGCCCGAAGCCGACCGGCTGCGCTTCGCCGCCTTCCTGCTTCGCAAGGGGGGCCTGACCATGCTGCCCCAGCTCGACCGTCGCTTCCACACGGTTGCCACCGCTCCTCGGCCGCTCGAGGCCCTCCGCTCCGCAGCGGCGTGAGGCGCCTCGCCGCTCGGGTGACCACCGAGCTCCCGGCCTATCGGTCGCCCGCCCGATCTTCTGTGAATTCAACGCTATGGCCTTGAGCCCAACCGCGCGAGAATGAGGCCGCTCTCGCTGGAGGCTGGCATGGGCAAGGCCCCCGTCCTCATCGCCGATCCTGATTCCCGTGTCGCCTCGCTCGCCGCCCACGGGCTGCGCAAGGCGGGCTTCGAGGTCTTGACCGCCCATCGCGGTGAGGACGCGCTGGCGATGCTGGCCAGCGTTCCCGCACTGGTCTTCTGCGAGGTCAGGCTGCCAGGGGTCGACGGCTTCGCGCTGTGCGAGAACGCGCGCAAGGAACCGGCGACGCGCGAGGTTCCGTTCTTTCTGCTCTCCCGCGATGAGGAGAAGACGGAGCGCGAGCGAGCGCTGGCCGCAGGCGCCGACGACCTGCTCCGCAAGCCGCTCTATGCGCGGGACCTGATCGCTCTGGCGAAGATCTTCGCCGGCCGACGCTCGA
This sequence comes from Deltaproteobacteria bacterium, assembly GCA_016218885.1. Taxonomy (GTDB): domain Bacteria; phylum Myxococcota; class Myxococcia; order Myxococcales; family UBA5297; genus JACRCT01. The sequence continues at coordinate 3,894 of JACRCT010000642.1, forward strand.
CCGATTCCTTGATCGAGGGAGATCTGCTGGAGAGCCCGCTCTTCTACCTGCTGCGTGCGTTGACCTCCGGCGGGCGCAGCGGAGAGCTGAGCGTGCCGCGCGAGAAGGCCTCAGTGCATTTCCGCGATGGCCGGGTGATCGAGGCGAGCGCCGACGAGCTGGCTGGTGAGGCGGCGCTCTCGAGGCTCCTCGTCCTCTCGCAGGGCCCCTTCACGCTGAAGCTGGGACCTGTGCTCCTGCGGGGATCGATGTCCTACTCGCTGCGGGACCTGGTCACCCACGACGAACCGCGCCGGCTCCGCTTCGAGAAGGCGGTGGCGCTGTTGGGCGGTCCCGACGTGCGGCTGACCATCGACTTCCCCGGTCTCACCCGCGAGCTGCCGCGCCTGCCGGCCTCCGTCGAGAAGGTGGTGCGGCTCTTCGACGGCAAGCGCACGCTCATCGAGGCGCTCCGCGCTTCCGACCTCGA
>JACRCT010000658.1 GCA_016218885.1 Deltaproteobacteria bacterium
GCCCCAAGCAGCCCAGGAACGAGCCCCGAGCGCGAGGAGCGCAGGCCCGCAACGCTGCCGCTCCGGCCAAGCCGCGGACTCGGGCGTAGGCGTCGGTTGGACGACGGTCAGGTGGTCGCGCCGCGAGCCTGAGTGAGTTGAACCGGCGACCACTTGCACCCCATCCCTTGAGGCCCGCCGGTTCGAGTGGCAGTGTGCTGAGCAGGTTGGCCGTGCCCACGACCCGGAGGAGCCCGATGCCAACGATCAGCGTCTTCTTCGGCATCGTGATTCGGATGTACTACGACGACCATGCTCCGCCGCACTTCCATGCGCACTATGGGGAGCAAGACGCGCTCGTCCGCATCGATACCCTGGAGCTGATCCAGGGCGCTCTGCCTCGACGAGCGCTCGCCATGGTCCTCGAGTGGGCGGCGATTCACCGCGGCGAGCTGCAGGCGGATTGGCAACGGGCGGCCGCCCACCAGGCACTCGACCGGATTGATCCTCTGGAGTAACCGCATGGAGCGCGTGTCAAAAGTAGAAGCTAGAGCGAACTACAGGCTGCTCGTGGAGTTCTCCGATGGCACGCACGGAGAGATAGATCTCTCCGGACGGCTCTTCGGTCCCATGTTCGAGCCACTGCGCGATGCGGCCTTCTTCGCGCAGGTCTCGGTCGATGAGTTCGGCGCCCCGTGCTGGCCCAACGGCGCCGATCTCGCCCCCGATGCGCTCTACGCACAGATACGTGCCTCGAGTTGAAGCCTTCGTGTGGCGCCGGGGAGTGGTGGCGGCTTCCGTTATCTCCCGCGAGCTGGTAGGCGAGAGAGCCGACGCCACCAGGAAACGCTCCCGACGATGGAACCGACCGAGCCCCGCTCTCTCTGCCCGCGCTGCCTGCGCCCAGCCTCCGTCTGCTGGTGCGAGGGCCTCCCGCAGCTGACCACCCGGACGCGGGTCGTCGTGCTGCAGCACCCGCGCGAGCGGCGAGTCCCCGTCGGCACCGGTCGGATGGCGAGCCTCTGCCTGCCCTCTTCGCGCCTCTTCGTCGGCCTCGACTTCACCTCCCACGCCGACCTCGCCGCGGCGCTCTCGGATCCCGCGCACGCTCCGGCCCTCCTCTACCCAGGCAAGGAGGCGGTGGACCTCGCCGCCGCTCCACCGGCGGGCCCCATCACGCTCGTGCTGGTGGACGGCACCTGGTCACAGGCCAAGAAGCTGCTGCGGCTCAACCCGCTTCTCGCCTCCCTGCCCCGCTACTCCCTCGCGCCGCCTCCGACCGAGTACGTGCTCCGCCGCGAGCCCCAGCGCGACTACGTCTCGACCCTCGAGGCGCTCGCCCGGGCCCTGGGAATCCTCGAGGGGGCCCCCGAACGGTTCGAGGCGCTGCTCGAGCCCCTGCGCAAGCTGGTGGCGACCCAGCTGGACCACAAGGAGCGGCTCAAGGGCGGCCTCACTCGCCATCGCTCGCGCTGGGCAGCCTGCCCCGAGAAGCCCCCGCGGCTGCCGGCCGAGCTCACCACGCGCCAGGCCGATCTCGTCTGCGTGGCGGGCGAGGCGAATGCCTGGAACGCGGCCTTGCCCGGCGCTCACCCGGATGAGCTGGTCCACTGGCTTGCCCTGCGCGTCGCGAGCGGCGAGCGCTTCGAGGCGGTCCTCGCGCCCTCTCATCCCGTGGCCCCTTCGACCCCGGTGCACACCCGGCTGGATCTGGAGATGCTCGCGCGCGGAAAGGACCGGTCGTCCTTCTCCGCGCTCTGGAGCCAGTTCCTGCGCCCCCAGGACGTCCTGTGCCACTGGGGTCACTTCGGGCTCCAGCTCGCCGCCGCCGCGGGGGCCGTGCTCCCGGCGCAGCGCATCGATCTGCGCAAGGTCGCCGGAGACCTCCTCCAGAACTCCCCGGGATCCATCGCCGACTGCGCGGCGCGATGGAAGTTGACGAGCGACTCCCTCGGCGCCGGGCGCGGCGGGGAGCGGCTCGGTCAGCTGGCGGCCCTCGTCAGGTACCTCTCCGTCGGGGGAGGCCCTGGTGACCGCTTCCTCCAGGGCTCGGCGTCTTAGCGAAGAAGCCGGGCGCTTGAGACTGCCCTCGTCCTTGCCGATACTTAGGCCGTCATGGGTCCCAGGGTTCGCCTGCTTGCCGTGTTCGCGTCCGTGCTCCTGCACGCCGCGGCGCTCGTCCTGGTTTTTCGGCAGCACGTCCCCGCCTCCATCGCCCAGGCGGAGACCATCGAGATTTCGGTGCAGTACGTCGATCCCAAGCCCGAGCCTGCAGGGCCTCGCGAGGAGGCTCGTCCCGCGCCGACCACATCTGGCCCGGCGACCGAGAGCTCCCTCCCCTCCCCGCCTAACGTGGCCGCGCAGCGCCCCGCAGCCCGAGCCGCACCCGAGGAGCCGAGGGCTGCCGGAGCGGACGATTCCCTGGATACGGCGCAAGCCGGTGCGGGCCGCACAGCCACCCCCGGAGAAGCCGGTACATCGGCGCAGCTCGTTGCCCCCGGCTCCCCTGAGCCCCCTCGCGAGCTGGATCTCGGGATCTCCTCGCGAACAGGGAGCTGGGCGGTGGGCTCCGGCAGCGGGCGCGGCGACGGTGAGACCTGGCACAACGAGCCCGGAGGCTTTCCCGACCCCGATGCCGTCAAGGCGGCCGGCGCGGCGCAGGCGAAGC
>JACRCT010000640.1 GCA_016218885.1 Deltaproteobacteria bacterium
CGAGGCACGCGACGCGCGCGTCCATGTCGCGTTCACCACCCACTTCCTCGCCAAGCGCGAGAGCGTCCTGAAGCGGCTCGAGGAGGACCTGGTGGCCAGCCAGGCGCGCCTGGTCGCCATCCCGTTCAACCTCACCCGCTCCTACTCCGACGCGGCGGATCTGGCGCGGCGAGTGCGTCGCTGCCTTCCAGCAGCGCGCATCGTCGTCGGAGGAAACCACGCGACCTGCGCCGGTGAAGCGCTCTTGCGCGAGGTCCCGGAGGTCGACGTCCTGGTGAAACACGAGGGGGAGCAGGCGCTTTTAGCGCTCTTGCGCGGGGACGAGCTCGCCTCGATCCCCGGGCTCGTCTACCGCGGCGAGAACGGGCTCTGCCAGACCAGCGCGCGCCCGCCGCTGGCCGACCTCGACGAGCTCCCCAGCCCCTTCCTGGCGACCGACGACTTCGAGCTCTACAAGCGACTGAAGCTGATGCGCACCTGGACGCGGAACTTCAGCTTCGACGACACCATCTTCAGCCGGATGGTCCTCACCAGCCGGGGTTGCCCCTTCGCCTGCGAGTTCTGCACGAACGAGGTCATGACCAAGCGGCGGATGCGCTTCCACAGCGTCGATTACGTGCGCACCGTGGTCGGCGACATCCGCGAGCGCTTCCTGCCACACCTTCCCTTTCCCATCGTCAACCTCGCCGACGCGATCTTCACCGCCCACAAGCAGCGCACCCTCGAGCTCGCTCGCGCACTCGAGTCGTCTCGCGTCCAATTCCATTGCCAGACGCACGCCGAATGCATCGACGGCGAGATCCTCGAGGGGATGAGGCGCATGGGAATGACCTGTGTCTCGTTCGGCATCGAATCGCTGTCCCCGGCGGTCTTCAGGCGGACAGGCAAGAGCTTCACCGTCGAGGGCCTCTCAGGATTGGTGAGCGCGCTGCACCAGAACGGCATTCGCGCAGTCGGCACCTTCATCGTTGGCCTGCCAGGAGATAGCGCCGAATCCATCGTTCAGAATGCTTGGGCCGCACGACGCTGCGGCTTCGACGAAGCCTATTTCTTCCCGCTCGTCGCGGTGCTGGGCAGCCGGATTCATGAGCAACTGCTCGTCGAGGTGCCCGAGCTCCAGCGCGAGTGGCTAGGCCAGCGCGAGAACCGCGAGTTTCTGTACACCGCGCGCTTCAGCGCCGCCGAGCTCAACGACCTGGCCAGACTCTCGGAAACGGTCTACGGCTGCCCGTGACCTTTCGCGACTTGCCCGCGTAGCGGCAAGCCGATGCGTCAATCCAGGCAGAGCACTTCTCCCCAAGCGAGATAGACTCTCTACCAGCCTTCGGGAGTCCGGAAGTCAGGCCGGTCGACCACGGGCGGAAGGGACGTCGCGTGCGCGCGAGCGACTGGAGCATCCGCAAGAAGCTGCTCGCCGGCTTCTCCCTTTCCCTCTCCCTGGCGGTGGCAGTGACAGGAATGGCGGGAGGGCTCATCCTGCGTGCGCAGCGGGTCTTCCTCACCGAGTCGAAGATGGCCTCCGAGCTGCACGCTTCGCGAGAGACCTTCAAGAATGAGGTCGAGAGACTGCGGCAGCTGATTGCCGCACATTCGATCCGCCGGCAGGTCTTCGTCTCGGTCGCAACGCGTGACGCTTCCGTCCTGCCGGTGGTGATGGGGCAAATCCTGACCACCGCGAAGCTCGATTTCGTGACGGTGACCGATACTGAGGGACGCGTCTTCTTCCGTGCCGGCAATCCCCTCGTCTCGGGGGACAGCATGGCCGACGACCTGCTCGTCGCCAAGGCGCTGCGGGAGCGAGTGGCGGCAGCGGAGGCACGTCGGGTCTCCCCCGCCCTGCTCGGCCGCGAGGCGCCGGATCTGCCCGAGCGCGCGGTCATCGAAGCCGAAGGCAAGGTGGTGGAGACCGACGGGCTCGTCCTGATGGCGGCAGCCCCGGTGTTCACCCCCGATGGCAAGTTCGAGGGCGTGCTCTACGGCGGCGCTCTGCTCAACCGCACCACCGCATTGGTGGATCGCATGCGCCGCATCGTCGATGACACCGGGACAGCGAACGACCACTCGTGGTCCTCCGCGACGCTCTGCCTCGGCGAGGTGCGAGTGGCGACCGATTACGAGTCGAGCGCGCGGCTGCTGGGATCGCGCCTCGACACCGGCCTGAGCGCGCACGTGCTCGAGGCCGGAAGAGAGTGGCATGGACGCGCGCTGGAGCAGGGCGAGTGGTTCGTCTCCGGCGCCTCCCCCATACGCAACCTTTCGGGCGCGGTCATCGGCGCCCTCTATGTCGGGGTCCCCGAGCGCCGCTTCTCGGAAAGCCCGGCCTACTATCTCGTGGTCTTCCTGGCCATCGTGTCCGTCGTCCTGGTCCTCGGCAACGGGCTCGCCCTCTTCCTCTCTCGCCGGATCGCGAACCCTATCCAGACGATGGCCAAGGCTGTCCAGCAGGTCGCCTCCGGCGACTTCTCCCAGAGAGTGAGCATTACGTCACGCGACGAGCTGGGGCACCTCGCCGAGTGCTTGAACTCCATGACGACCGAGTTGGCTCACTCTCGGACGATCTGCGAAGCCTGGGCGCATCACCTGGAGAAGACGGTGGAGGAGCGGACCGCCGAGCTTGCCGAGGCCCACCGCAGGCTCTTCAAGTCGGAGAAGCTGGCTGCGGTGGGGCGCCTCGCCGCGGGCGTGGCTCACGAGATCAACAACCCGATGACCTGCATCCTCCTCAACGGCACGCAGCTGCTGCGCGAGATGCCGGCAGAGGGTTCGCAGCGCAAGGAGCTGCAGTGCATCGTCGACGAGAGCCTGCGCTGCCGGAAGATCGTCAGCGGGCTGCTCGACTTTTCCCGTCAGCGAGACCCGCAATTCGTTCCCGTGAATCTCCAAGAGGTCGTGGAGCGGGTCCTGGCCCTGGTACGCAACCACGGAAGCTTCAAGGGTATCGGGGTCGAGACTCGCTTGGCGGAATCCCCTCTCGTGCTCCTGGCCGACCGAGATCAGCTCGAGCAGGTTCTGCTCAACATCATCCTCAATGCCAGCGAGGCCATGGCCGGGAGCGGCACCCTGGAGATCACGGCGAACGAGATTGGCGACGCCGGAGAGGTCGAGATACGGGTGGCTGATACCGGGCCC
>JACRCT010000641.1 GCA_016218885.1 Deltaproteobacteria bacterium
CCCGGGCATGGAGACCAGCCCGCTGGTGAAGACCCGGCCCTTGTAGCTCTCCTTGGGCTTCTGGATGCAGTTGGTGGTGAAGAGGAACGCGCCGGGGAAGGCGTCGAACTCGCGCACCTGGTCCTGCCAGGCGCCGCCCCAGTTCCCTACCAGGTGCTTGTACTTCTTGAGCTCCGGGTAGCCGTGGGCCGGAAGCATCTCGCCGTGGGTGTAGACGTTGACGCCCTTGCCCTCGGTCTGCTTGAGCAGCAGCTCCAGGTCCTTGAGGTCGTGCCCGGAGACGAGGATGGCCTTGCCCTTGACCGCGCTGACCCTCACCGCGGTCGGGACCGGGTGCCCATAGGTGCCGGTGTTGCCCTCGTCGAGCAGCCCCATGACCTTGAGGTTGAGCTCTCCCACCTTGAGCGATGCGCCCAAGAGCTCGTCGGCCTTCACTCCCTCGCGGGTGAGCAGGTCGAGCAGCTCATAGAAGGAGGCGTAGACCTCGCTCGACTCCTTGCCCAGGACGGCGGCGTGCTCGGCGTAGGCCGCCGTACCCTTGAGGCCGTAGAGGACCAGCTCGGAGAGGCCCGCGGCATCCACGCCGGCCTTGGCGATCTTGGCCTTGAGCGAGGCGATCGCCGCCTGGTCGATGAGGCCCACCCGGTCCTTGGCGGGAGCCCAGGTCGCCGGGCCGGAGAGCGTCTCGGCCTGGGCGCCCTTCTTGTCGCAGGCCGCCTGGTACATCGCCTTCGCCTTCTGGAGGGTCGTGCCCAGCTTGCCCAGGACGGCCTCCAGGTTGGCGGGGTCGAAGTCGACGTTGGTGACGGTGGTGAAGAGCGCCTCGATCACCGCGCGGCCGACGGCGTCGTCGTGCACGCCCAGCTGCTGCGCCCGGTGCGCGTACATGGCGATGCCTTTGGCGGCGTGGACCACCAGGTCCTGCAGGACCGACGTCGTGGGGTCCTTGCCGCAGTTGCCCGTCTGGGTGCAGCCAGTGCCGCTGATCGTTTGCTCACACTGGTAGCAGAAGCTCTCCATGGAACCTCTCCTTTCGCTCTGGCCTGTTGAGGGGTGTGACTGCTGGTGCTGCCGATGAACTCCGATGCGTCCGCTCAGGAACGCACGACGTTTCTCTCGATTCCGCCGCGCACGCCGATGACGTGCTCCTCGACGGGAAAGCTCTCCGTGCTCGCCAGCGCCGCCTGGATGGCCGCCTGGGAGATCCCCCGGCAGCAGGGGACCTCCATGCGCAGCACCGTCAGGCGGCGCGGCCTGGCCTCGCGGATCATCGCCGCGAGCTTCTGGAAGTAGTGCTCGAGGTCGTCGAGCTTGGGGCAGCCCACCACCACCGCCCTGCCCTGCAGGTAGCGGGCATGGAAGTCGGGGACGGTGAAGGGCACGCAGTCGGCGCAGACCACCAGGTCGGCGCCCTTGAGGAAGGGAGCGTGCGGCGGCACGAGCATCAGCTGCACCGGCCAGTGCCCCAATGCCGAGGGAGGAGGCTGATCGGGCGAGTCGCTCTCCGATGGCCCCGGCGCCTGCTCGAGCGAGCGCAGCGCGGCCCCCGGGCAGCCGCCGCCGCCATGACCATGCCCGTGATGAGCAGGAGGATGCGCGGCACCGGGCCCGGACCGCTGCGCAGCCTCGACCGCAGAGGCATCGAAGGCGGGCGCCTCGCGCTCGATGATCTTCAAGGCTCCGGTGGGGCACTCGCCGATGCAGGCGCCCAGGCCGTCGCAGAAGATGTCCTTCACCAGCCTGGCCTTGCCGTCGATCAGCGCCAACGCGCCCTCGTGGCACGCATCGACACACTGGCCACAGCCGTCGCACTTCGCCTCGTCGATCTCGATGATCTTGCGCTTCATGCTGCGTCGCTCCTGACCAGGGCGCCGGCCACGTCCGAGAGGCACGTGCGCTCGAGCAGCTCCTTGAACTCCAGAGTGGACTTCTCCACGAAGCCCCCCAAGACGCAGGGCCCCTCGCAGCGCGGCTTTCCCAGCAGGCAGTAGTGGGTCGGCAGCGGGCCCTCGATCGCCTCGTAGACCTCGAGCAGGGTGATCTTGGCCAGCGGGCGCGCCAGGCTGAACCCGCCGCGCGGGCCGCGCACCGAGCTGACCAGCCCCGCCCGGCCCAGGCGCTGGAGCACCTTGGCCAGGTGGTTCTCCGAGACCGGCAGCACCTCGGTGGCCTGGTTGACCCGCAGCGGTCGCTCGGGGGCCGAGGCCATCAGGATCATCGTGTGCAGCGCGAGGTTCGCCGCCTCGCTGATGTGGATGACTCCCGCCATCGAACCGACCTCCGTTGAAGCATTGCGGTACCTAGATACCGAAATCCATCATGGAGGGCAAGCCTTCTTTTCGGGGACGGGGGATCGGCGCGGTCTATGGGGGCTCCGGGAGTCCGCCGGCTGGAAGGCGGCGGCTACGTAAACAAAGGCCGCCTACGCGGGCTTCCCCCGGGATGCACCTCGTTCGTCTTCGAGGCTGAGAGGTCGCTCGAGTGTTCAGGATGAGGGCCGCTCGCGGCACTCCTGCCCGCTCG
>JACRCT010000645.1 GCA_016218885.1 Deltaproteobacteria bacterium
CGCTTCTCTCGCTGCCGAGCAGGTCAGCTTCATCGGCGGGCATCGACTTCCCAGGGGCCCGGCGGCGAGGCCCAATGCCTCGTCAACGCCCCGCATGTTGGCGCAGAGCGTAGACCTCGGTCTCTGTGGCGGTCAACGCCGGTCGAACCTCGGCCTGGTAGTCCCTTCGTCGGGCTGTGCCTTCGAGGTAGAGGCCAGCATGGTCAGGGGGACCTCGGTGCCAGTCGAGTCATCGGAGGAGACAGGAGCGTCAGCGCAAGTGGAAGAGCGCCGAGCCGAGGTATCCGACTACCCAGACGTCGCCGTCGGGACCAGGGGAGACGGAGCGGAGCGGCTCGTCGAACGGGATCTCGACCCGGACCCAGGACTTCCCGTCCCAATGCAGGACGTCGGCCTCGCCGTCCAGGAAGCTGCCTCCCACTGCCCAAACGTCGTTGGCCGCCCGCCCCGCAATCCCCCGGAGATCGTGCCTCGTCCCGCTGGGAACCTCGCTCCAGGCAGAACCGTCGAAGTGGAAGATCGCTCCCAAATGCCCCACCGCCCAGACGTCGCTCCGGGAGGCGGCCCACATGCCTCTGGCCTGGATGGGAAGGGCGGGCGAGACCGGGGACCAGCTCTGGCCATTCCAGTGAAGGACCGCTTGTTGTGCAAGAGCCCAGGCTTCATCTTTCGCCACTGGAATGATCTGCGACAGGCCGGTGGTGGTGGCGCCGATGGAGGGCGACCAGGAACTGCCGTCCCAATGCAGGACCGTCCCCTTGGCGCCGAGGGCCCAGACGTCATCGGAGGCGCGGCCTCGCACCCGGTACAGGTTCTCACTGGTGCCGCTGGGGACGGTTGTCCAGACCGCTCCATCCCAGTGCGCGACCGTCCCTGCTGCTCCGACCGCCCAGGCGTCGCCGGGCGAGGACGCCCAGACGCCGGAGAGGTTCGAGGTGGCCGCTGAGCCCTCGGAGCAGGTCCAAGCGGCTCCATTCCAGCGGCGGATACCGTCATCCCCCACTGCCCATGCATCGTCGGCAGCAATGCTCCACGCGTCATTCACATCGAAGCCCTCGCCCATGGTGCTCCAGTCGGCGCCGTCCCAATGGGCGATGGCGCCGGTCGTACCCACGGCCCAGACGTCGTTGGAGGCCGAACCCCAGACTCCGAAGAAGTCGGGGTGCTGAAAATAGCCCGTCGTCCATGCCCGGCCGTCCCAGTGGTAAACGCTCAGCCCCACGGTCCAAATGTCCGAGGCACTCGCGCCCCAGATGTCCATCGTGTGCCCCGTTGAAGGGGAGTAGGCCCAGGCTGCGCCATTCCAGTGAATGGCCGATCCTGCGGTGTCAATGAGCCAAACGTCGTTGGAGCTGGTTCCCCATATTGCCTCTGGGGCAATCGCGAGGTCACCCAACTCGACCGAGGCCCACTCTGTTCCATTCCAATGGAGCACGAGGCCGACCAGGTCCGTATTGACGCAATTCTTTATGGTCGAAGTGTATCCAACAGCCCAAACATCGTTGGCTGCGCTTCCCCAGACACTCCGGAGCCTACCTGGGAGACCGCTCGGTCTCTCCGACCAGCTCAAGCCATCCCAATGAAGGATGAGGCTCGTCGGCCCAGAGTAAGAATCACAGGGTTCATCACGGGCCGCCTCGAAGCCAACGGCCCAGACGTCATCCGCGCTGCTGCCCCATGCGCTGGTGAGCCATTGGTTGGCTGCGTCGCGGACGTGGCCCCAGTCGAGCCCGTTCCAATGAACGATCGCTCCGTCGAGGCCAACGGCCCAGACGTCATTGGCGGAGCTTCCCCATACGGAACGGAACCGTTGGCCGGAGAGCGCCGGGCTGTCGTCCGCGGACCAGGTGTGCCCGTCCCAGTGGAGCACGCCGGAGCCGACGGCCCAGACGTCGTCTTTGCTGCTCCCCCAGACTCCGTACAGGGTGTACCAGAACGGCTTCGGGTTCTCGAAGTGCCAGGTCGCGGGGCCGGTGTCCGGCGTTCCCGCGTCCTGCCCCGTCTCCGGTTCCACCGGCGCCCAGCAGGCGAGCGGGAGGGACAACACGAGGGCGGTCGCCCCAGCCGCGACGGTGCTTCTTGACCAGGACCTGAGCATCGGCGCTCCGCAGAACGTGGGGTGTGGGCACAAGGAAGGCGCATGATGGCAGAACGGGAAGTATGGGCAACGGTCACAGGCAAAAGGACGGACAGGCGGTGGTGATGGACGGCTCGTCGGGGCTGATGCTGGAAGAAGAACCCTGACCCGACCACAGACTGGACCGCCGCCCTGAGCTTCTGCGAAGACCTCAGCTACGCTGGCTTGTCCGACTGGAAGCTCGCCCCTCAACGACCTGAAGCCCCTGACCTTCCCCAGTAGCGATTCCAGCGTCCCCGGCCTCCCGCTGATCAGCTCCGACTGGTTGACCTCGTCAACGACCAAGCTCGGAACCCCCAACGAGTCGCAGCAGATGGCGGCGCCCATCATTCGAGGCCTTCCCAAGGTCCAGCCGACCAGCGCTTGGTGTGTGCGCGTCCCCTGGGCTTCCTGTCCGGTCGCCTCCCGCCGGTGGCTCTCGACGCGCCGCGAGGAGCCTGGCTCCGGCTCAGGGCAGCAGCCCTCTCCGTCCACAAGGCGGTGCCGCTGGTCTCCGAATTCCCGGAGCGTCCATCGCGCATATCCGGTGGTTGTTCTCGCCGCGAGGTTCACTCGGGTCCGCGGGGAAGTCCGGTGTGGCCCTCTCCCTTCGCCCCCTGGCCTAGGGATTGAGCAGGTGGATGATGAACGAGTAGGTCGACGTGGACGCGTCCAGGCGCACGCTGGCGAGGTCCGTGCTCCCATCGCCATTGAGGTCGCCACCCCACGTCGCCCTCGTGCCTGCGCTGTCCGGCAGCTCGACCGGGGCCGCGAACCCCGTCGCCGAATTGCCGACCAGCACCGTGAGGTTCGTGGGCGGTGCCGGGGAGACCACCTTGGCGTAGGCCACGTCGAGGAACGACCCTCCCACGAGATCGCCAATGGCCCGCAGGTCGAGGAGCGCCTCGTCGATGGGAACAGCCAGGGTCGGGGCCGCGAAGCCACCTTCCCCATCGCCCTGGGACACGGCCAGGCCCAGGGACGAGTTCCCGTCGTCGCTGTACTGCAGGACCACGAGGTCCAGATGGCCGTCTCGGTTCACGTCGAACAGCCCGACGAGCCGGGAGAGCTGCGCTGGCCAATGCGACGGAGCCCCCCACTCCCACTGCCGCCCGGCGCGTCCGAGCGCGACCTTCGGCGCAGCGCGCTCGGCCATGCCAATGATGTCCACCCAGCCGTCCCCATTCGCGTCGCCGACGAGGCTCCCCCAGCTCGAGTCCAGCCCACCCAACGAAGCAATCTCGGTCCAGTCGCTCCAGGTGCCCGTCGAGTTTCCCCAGGCGACGACGTTGGCGGAGCTGGCGAAGAGGTCCACCCGGCCGTCGCCGTCGAGGTCTCCGACGTAGGACGGCGACCTCGCCGCGAGGACGGGGCCGGCCTGCGGCACCATCGGCACGCTCTGCTGGAAGCTTCCGTCTCCGGGGTTGCGCCACAGGACGGCGCCGGTCGTGTAGGAGGCCCCGATCTGGACCCAGTCGAGGGTGATGACGTCGTTGTCGCCGTCGCCGTCCACGTCCATCGCCTGCCCGCACTCCCCGCTGACGTAGGTGGGGCGCTGCTCGAAACGCCCGCTGCCGTCGCCCTTGAGGATGCGGCCGCTGGGCGCGGCGGGCTCGAGGAAGCTGTGTTGCCAAGGCACCAGGATGTCGGCCTTCCCGTCGCCATCGAAGTCCGCGATGAGGGTGCAAGTCTCGGGGGTCAACCGAGCAGGCCCCGCGCCGTCCGACGTGAGAGCCACGTCCAGCCGCCGCAGCGAGCATAGGGCGTCGGGCATCGGTTGCTGGTCGGCGTTGGGGAGCCGGCGGCAGGTGTCCTGGGCGTTGGGAACGCCGTCGCCGTCCTCGTCGAGGACGCGGTTCATCTCCGGCACGACGGCCGAAGAGCCGAGGAGAGTGAGTCGCGCCGCCAGCAGCTCCATGACGGCCTCGGGGATCACGCGCGTCTGCGCGTCCTGCAGGGAGATCCGCATGGGGGGCTGAAGGATGCCGTCGTCCGACAGGTCGGTGGCGATGATGTTGAGCAACTCCTGCAGGTTGGCCTCCACCGAGCCCGTAGCGCCGGCGCGGTCGATGGCTGCCTGGACCAGCACGGCGCTGACGCACAGGAGGTAGGCGTTGTTGACCTCGTCCCCGCCGAGGACGTTCATGGCCACTCCTCGCGCGGTGGGGGCAGTGCTCGCGGCCCCAACGCCCATCGCGGACACGAGCTCGCCCTCAGCCTGGACGACCGCGGCGTCGATGGAGGTGCCCGCCTGCAGCAGCGCCTTGATCCGGCCGTAAGTGAGGTGGGTGATGACATTGATGCAGGCGTCCTGAGGCCCGCCGCCGTTGATTCGGGCGAAAGCGCGCAGCGTCAGCGCCGCGGCGGAGAGCTTCCCGGTGACCTCGTTGTAGTAGAAGCCGCTCGCCTCCAGCAAGACGAGCCCGGGCGCCGGGAGCTCGACCGTGAAGCGGCCCAGGTCGTCGTCGGTCTGGGTCTGGAAGACCTGGCCCACGGGGCTGCCCAGGTCAGAAACCGGGGAGACGGAGACCGAGGAACCCAGCACGAAGGGGCCCTTCTGCACCGCGCCGCGCAGGAGCGTCGGGCCAGCTGCCGCATCCGGGGTCTGCCCCGCATCAGCGCCGACCTGCTCGTCGGCGGGTTGAGAACAACCCAAGGCGGGCAGGAGCCCGAGCAGGAGCGAGGCGAGGAGGAGAGCGCGGAGCGACATGGATCGGACCTCACTGGCTAGACGGGCCGGAAAGTCTACCCGAGGGCCGACCGAACCGTCCTCGGCTTGATGGGCGAAGCGCCATGCTCCGCGAGCGCTGCCGCGGCCGCCTGGAAGGGTCGCCTTCATCGAGGCCGGAGTCCGCCGAGGCAGAGGGTGCAGGACGGCCTGACGACTGGGGGTCACGGAGGGCGGGCGCCAAGAAGATCTCGACTGGGCCACGGGCACTTGCGGCCGGTTCCCGGGGTCGTGCCGCCGCTGCGGTCCACTCCGCGCCTCCCGAAATCGTGGCCGTCACTACGCGGCCTTGGCGAGCGCTCAGGGTGGGTCGAGGCGCAGCAGCGTCTGGAAAATCCCCACGTGCAGCGAGTCGATTCGGAGTGTCCCTCTCTTCGCGATGGCCCTGCCCTGAGCTTGCCCCACGGCGATGCTGCCGACGTTGGGCGGGTCGGTGCAGGGTGTCCGGCTCTCCGCGGATGGCCTCTACCCTGGCCGGGAAGCGCTCTCCTTCCTCGTGCCCCCGTCCGTCATTGCTGCACGTGAAGCCACGATGCTGGGAAGCGACCTCCTCCTTCGTGCCCCCGTCCGTCGTGGCTGCACGTGATGCCACGATGCTGGGAAGCGCTCTCCTCCCTCGTGCCCAGTCCGTCGTGGCTGCACGTGAAGCCACGATGCTGGGAAGCGCTCTCCTCCCTCGTGCCCAGTCCGTCGTGGCTGCACGTGAAG
>JACRCT010000646.1 GCA_016218885.1 Deltaproteobacteria bacterium
CCGGACCGGACCTCGCGACCGGCAAATACGAGTGGCGCCCCGAAGAGACGCACCAGCTCTGGGCCAGCGTGGCTTCGGTCGATTGTGGCGGGACGGTGACCTGGCAGTTCAGCAAGACCGGGGTCGCCGTTCCCTCGCCGGTGGTGGTGGGGAACCAGGCGACCTTCGATCTGACCGGGCTCGGCTGCGTGGGCGCAGACGGCACCCTCACGGTGGGCGCCTTGGATCCCGCCTACGGGACCCCCGTCGAGACCACCTATGACGTGCACATCGCCGATCTCGTCGAGGCGCCGGTGGTCTCCCTGACTCCTCCCGAGCTCGACGTGCAGGTGCCTCCTGGCCAGTCAAGCACCATCACGGTCACGGCCACGCACTGCTCTGGCAACGGCGTGGGCGACTTCACCTACTCCTGGAGCTGCGACGCCACGACCGGCAACTCGGTGACCTTGAGCAACCCCGGCACCGATGCCTGCGGATCTTCGTTCGCCTGCAGCGTCACCGTCACTGCTCGGGCTTCGGGGGGCCATCCACCCGAGATCATTCCTTTCGCGGTCACGATGCAGCCGACGAGCTCGGCGCCGGCGGTGAGCCTGTCGTCCACGGACGTCCGCGTGGCACCGGGAGCGCTGGTGACGGTCACGGCAACCGCGCAGAACCTGTGCTCGCCCACCTACTCGATCAGCTGTCCCATGGGCTTTGTGCCCCAACCCCAGTTCGCCGCTGCCGGGCAATGGAGCTTCCAGAATCCTGCGCCGAGCTGCGGAGCGAGTGCGGACTGCGTGGTCTCGGCAACGGGCTCGGACGGGCGCAGCGTCACCGCTGAGGTCCACGTCACCCTCGAGGCCGAGCCTCATCCGACCAACGTGTCCCTGGACTTGCCCACCGCGCCTATCGAGCTTCAAGCCGGCGACTCGCTCACCGTCACCGCGAGCGCCAGCGCCAACCCCTGCTCGGCGGACCTTGCCTGGACGTGGGACTGCGATCCTGCGCAGCCGGTTCTCGGCACCGATGTGGCGCGCACGTTCAGCCATCCTGGGCGAACGTGCGGAGACCAGGAGGTGACTTGTGTCGTGGTCGCCTCGCCCAACCTGGGGGGCGCTGACGGCACCGCCCAGTTCTCCTTCACGCTGCTGGGCTCGCCCGACACCTCCATGGAAGTGCGGTACAGCAGCCAGGTTCCGGTGAGGATCGCCGAGGGAGGTTCTGAGCGCGTGGAAGTGGTCGCCGGGAGCGTCTGCAGCACGCAATTCACCTGGTCCTGGGACTGTAGCGACGGCACCCAACCCGATTCGACGGGAGCGGTTGCCCACTTCCAGCACCGCGGGGACAACTGCTCCGACGAGCCGGTGTCTTGCGCCGTCGCCGCGTATCCGGTCGGCGCAGGCGAGCGAGGGGATGCGCTGGTGCAGGTCACGTATGCCGCAATTCAGCCGGAGACGCAGATCACCGTCCCGCCGGCCGAGAGCCTCGTCGTCCCGGAATCTCAGGCCTTCCTGGATATCGAGGTCACTGCCGAGAATCGGTGCTCAACCACCTTCACTTGGGAATGGGCGTGCGACGACTCGCTCCAGCGCACTGGAGACCAGGTTCGCTTCGTTCGCCCCACCGACAACTGCGAAGCCAAGTCCGTGACCTGCCAGGTATCCGCGGCGCCTGAGCAGGGTAGCGGGAGCGCCAAGACCGAGTCGCTGCAAGTGAGCTACCCGCCTGTCCAGGGGATCCTTCCCATTGCCTGGGACCTTCCGGCCCAGGTCGAGAATGGCGTTCTGAGTGCCTCCGCCACCGCGCAGGGGCTCTGCCCGGACCATGCCACCTTCGACTGGAGGGTTCTCTCGTCCAACGGACTCGAGATTGCCCGGTACGAGGACACGAGGAGCATCGCGCATCGCGCGGACTCGTGCTCCAGCGCGACCGTCACGATCGAAGGGATGGAGCGCGCCAGTGGAGACCGCGCGAGCCGCCCGGACATCCCGATGGAAGTCGTTGCCGGAGCTCTCGAGATTGCCGACCTGGCCTTCACCCCCGAGCTGGTCCCCGATGAGGAGGATTCATCGAATCCGCCGGGATTCGAGGTCGAGTGCGGTGCTCCCCGGGCCCTGAGCGCCTCGGGTCTCGTGCAGAAGACCCATGACTGCAGGACGCTCGAGGAGTGGAGCCAGCTCGCGGGTCCGCCCTTCGAGCTCGGGATGCCGCCCGGAGATCTGGCGGGGTTGTATGGAAGCACCATCGAGTATCTCCTCCGAGTGACCGATAGCGCAGACCGGCAGGACGAGAAGGCGTTCCGCTTTCGCGTCCTCCCGGATCGATTTGTCCTGCTCGAGCATCGCGCCGACCGGCGAAACGCCGGGGTAGGGGAGCCCATCCGATTCGAGGTTGGGGTCTCGACGACCTGCGTGGCTCCCATGGCGCACGTCATCGACCTGTCGCTTTCCCTATCCGGGCTCGACTACGTGCGCGGCTCTGCGGAGCTCGACGGCGCGGCCATCGGCGACCCCGAGCACCACGGAGCGCGATGGGTCTTCCGAGCGCTTTCGACGCCTGGTCGAGAAGAGCCAGGGCGGGTGCTCAGCTACTCGGCGCGTAGGCGGAGCGGTAGCTCGGGCTCAGCCTCGTCCATGGTCGAGGCCCTTCTGTCGGCCGATCCCAGCCTGCGCGTCTCCAGGGAGGGGACGCGACACGGCGGGAGCGGGGATGGCGTGCCGGTGGCCAGCTGCCAATGCTCGCAGGTGAGGGGTGCAGAGCCCTGGCTCGGGCTGCTGCTGCTTGCGGTGCAAGCCGTTCGTCGCCGCCGCCGGTGGACATGCTAGGCTCTGCGGCCATGTTCACCTCCAAGCGCATCTTCGCAGTGGCGATGGGTCTCTTCGCTCTCACCGGCTGCGCGCACAGGCAGCTCAGCGCCGACTCGCTCAGCGATGTCCGGCGGCTGGCGGTGGTCGTGCGCGCCATCCCAGGGCCGAGAGTCGCGGTGGCCACGGCGGATGCCCGCGAGCATCGTGTCTACCCGACGCTCAGCCCCTCGGAGGCCGACAAGCAGCTCCAGGAAGTGCTGGCCAAGCAGGTGACAGTCTTCGAGCTCGAGGAGCGCATCCGCGCTGAGCTGCTCAAGCGCATGCCCGCGGTTCCGCCATGGACGACCTCCATGCCGCCGGCCGACGTGGCGACCGCCCTGCAATCACTGCTC
The DNA here is from genome assembly GCA_016218885.1 of Deltaproteobacteria bacterium. GTDB lineage: Bacteria > Myxococcota > Myxococcia > Myxococcales > UBA5297 > JACRCT01. The sequence goes on from JACRCT010000646.1 coordinate 3,182, forward strand.
GTGGTGGACCGCACGACGCCTTTGGATCTGAAGGCTCTGCGAGCGGCAGGCGCCGACGCCGTGCTCGAGCTGCGAGTGACCGGATGGGGAGTTGCTGTCAAGAGCAAGGCTGGGTTGTACCTGCAGGGGCAAGGACGCCTGTACAGCCTCCCGAGTGAATCGGGGATCTGGTCGGACTCGCTCGACACTGACCTCGCCGTCGACCCGGAGGTGGAAGCGGTCGACGCCGTGGCTCTGAAGAACGGTGGCTTCCGGGAAGCGATCAAGGTGCTGGTAGATCGACTGGTGGCTCGAATCGGTCCCGAGCTCTCGGGTGCTCCCTGAGGTCTTCGTCGGGACAGTTTTCTCCATTGACAGCAGCGCGCCGACGCAGGCATAGTGCCGCGCTCGTTCGGTGTTTGAGTCAGTAGTTCCGGGCGATTGGCTCAGCGGTAGAGCACTGCCTTCACACGGCAGGGGTCGCTGGTTCGAAACCAGCATCGCCCACTCGGAAACCCCCGAAGCCCCAGGATCGAAAGATCCTGGGGCTTTTTCTTGCCCTTCCTCCGTACAGCAGTAGCTTGGCGCCGCCTGAAATTCGGCCGGCGTAGAGCAAGGCGCGTACGTTCCAGCAGCGCAGGTCTTGGATCTCTTCGAGTCTTTGCCGCCCGAAGCGGCTCAGTTGCGGCCAGGGATTCTGGGGAGATGACCAAAACGAAGCGAGGTCGACTGAAAACCGGACAGGACTGTCCTCGAGATGAGCAGAAGGAAATGTCAAACTGCTTTACTCTGGCTATCGCTAACTAACCGGAATCACATGGCCTCATGCCCGTGGCCCTGAATTTGCTCGATATCCAGCGGCAGACGAACCTCGGAGCAAGCATGAACACCCGGAACCTACTCCTCGGAACCTTGGCTTTCCTCCTGATCACCGGCTGTGGCGAAGGCCTCATCGATTCGGGGAACGTGAAGCCCGAGATCGTCGAATCCGATGATCTCGCCATCGTCAACGGCACGGTCGACAACGGCCACCCCACGGTCGGCAAGGTCCGCGACAACGGCGACGACATCTGCACCGGCACGTTGGTGGGCCAGAAGACCGTCGTCACGGCTGCCCATTGCATCGAGTCGCTGACCGCGAGCCGCTACAAGTTCGTGCTCGGCAGCACGGTCTACAACGCCGCCTCGGTGCATGTGCACGCCGGCTGGAACGGGAACGCCGACAGCTACGAGGGCATCAATGACATCGCGATGATCCGCCTGAGCACCGCGCCTAGCGTCACCCCCACCGCCATCGCGGTTGCCGCTCCCTACGTCGGCATGCCGCTGACCCTGGTCGGCTTTGGTGTCACTGGCGAGAACAAGAGCGACTACGGCACCAAGCGCATCACCACCAACAACATCTCCCAGCTCGGGTCGACCAAGATCTACTGGATGCCCTCCGGCGGCGTAGGAACCACTTGCTACGGCGACTCTGGTGGTCCGGCCTTCGCTACCGTCAATGGTCAGGAGATCCTGGTGGGCATCACCTCTGGCGGCGAGTCCCCTTGCGAGACGGGCTACTCCTGGGACACCCGGGTCGACGCCTTCAAGAGCTGGATCGTCTCCACCTCTGGCGGCGACGTGGCTCAGGCCGGTGCGACCACCTGCACCCCCGTCTGCTCCAGCAGGCAGTGCGGCAGCGACGGCTGTGGCGGCACCTGTGGCACGTGCGCCAGCGGCACCTCCTGCAACGCCAGCTTCCAGTGCGTGAGCAGCGGCGGTGGCACGACGGGTGGCGTCACCACCGAGAGCGTCAATGCCTCGGTGGCCAAGAGCGGCACCATGTACTACGGCCCCTACAGCGTGACGGCGGGCAGCACCTTCACCGCGCAGATGACCGGCTCGGGCGACCCCGACCTCTACGTCCGCTTCGGCTCCAAGCCGACCACCAATACCTACGACTGCCGCCCCTACCTCGACGGCGCCGCCGAGAGCTGCTCGCTGACCGTCCCGACCGGCAAGACCACTGCCTACATCATGGTCCGGGGCTACACCGCCTCCACCTTCAACCTCGCGATCAGCTACGTGAAGCCGAGTACCGGGAGCAGCGCGGGAACGGCCATGGCTGCCGCGGTCGATGGCACGGTCGCCGCTGGAAAGGAAGTGAGCTACAGCCCCGTCGCCGTCCTCGCCGGCACCACGTTCAAGGTCGTGATGTCCGGCTCGGGCGACCCCGACCTCTACGTGGCCTTCGGCGCGGCTGCCACCACCACCAGCTACGCCTGCCGCCCCTACCTCGATGGCGCCGCCGAGACCTGCTCCGTGACGGTGCCCGCCGGTCAGTCGCAGGCCTACATCTTGGTGCGCGGCTACACCGCTTCTACCTACCACCTGGATGTCAGCTACACCGCCCCGTAGCCCGGGACGAGTGCCTTGACGGTGAGCGGTCGGGCGGCCTTCGGGCCACCCGGCCGCGTCGTCATTTTGGGAGGGGATGCAAGCAGGGTGGGGGAGTGTCTCGATGCCCGGCGTGAAGTGCGGCGGCAGGATTCGCCCGCCTCCACTTCCGGCGCAGCTACCAGGGACGGCGCGACTTGCGCGCGGCGCCCTCGCGCGCTTGCGCGATGTTGGGTAGCTCGCCGCCATTCAAGAATCGATCGACGTGGCCCACCAGTCGCTGGATGTCGGCGTCGCTCATCCACGGATTGGACAGGTGCTGCAGGACGAGGTCGTCGGTCATCCCGAGGCGGCGTCCCTCCTCGATCGCGACGGCGTAGCCCTCGACCTCGGTGGGCCGGTCCACGTATTCGAACCGCTCGTCCCAGAGGTCGAAGCCGTCCTCGAGCTGGCGCAGATGAGTGAGCTCGTGCAGCAGGTCGAGGTAGAGGTCGAGATCGCTTCCTGCCTGGTAGTACCACTCCGAGAGGACGATGCACGGGGTCTCGACGTCCACGAAGGCGTAGCCGCGGCCACCTCGGATCTGCACGCTGGCGCTTTCGACCAGGCGGGAGCGGACGGAGGGGTCGGGAGCCACGCGGATCAGCGCGGGGCTCCTCTGAATCGACGGCACCAGCGCGAGGTAGCGGTGGTCGCCGGCAGCGAGCGAGCGGTCGAGTCGAGCGAAGTCTGGCAGGTGGATCATCGGTCGCTTCTTGGATGCGGTCGCCAGCACCGGGATTCGTGCCAGACGCAATGTAGCCGCCCGCCGCTATCCGCGCGACAGCCTGTCGACCCGGGAGAGGGCCCAGGGCAGGCGGGAGGGGCCGTGCATCGAGCGAATCCATGATGCGGCCTGCCCGGGGTCGGCTCCTGCGGCGGTCACGAACAGGGGCCTGCGGCTCGTCCCGCGCAGAAGCTCGACTGCTGCGCCCCCTTCCCGCGGCGTGCCGAAGCGGGTCTTCGCCACTCCGACGACTGGAAACTGCTGCCCGAGGGCGCAGTAGAGGTGGGCGCCGAGACCGGGAAGCCCCAGGTGGCCGCCGAGCCATACGTAGCCATCCACGACGATCGCTGAGGGGGGTGTCGAGACCTTCGCCAGGACAGCCAGCAGGCAAGGCAGCTCGCGTCGGAAGAGCTGGCCGCAGACATAGGGCTCGACCTCGGGGATGAGCGCCACTTGCTCCTCCAGGCTCTGTCGCGCTTCCCAACCGGCGAGGAGCAGGCATGCGGCCCTGCCGCCACGCCCGCGATAGTGGACGTCGAGACAGGCGACGATGGGGAGCGGCGGAATGGACATGCCTTCACCTCCTCGCTGGGCGCGCGAGCGGCGGAAGCTGCGGCCTCGTCTGGCCCTCCCTGGAGAACAAAGAGGTCCAGTCCTGCGGTCCAAAGCCATGGCGACTTGCAGATCCCGGCGACGGGGTGCTAGGCAAGCGAGCCATGCGCTTGCTGGCCATGGTCCCGGCGTTCAACGAGGCGCGAAACCTGCCCCATGTTGTCGCCGCGCTGCGGCGCCTGCCCGAATGCGACGTGTGCGTGATCGACGACGGATCGTCGGATGACACTGCGCAGGTCGCCGCGGGTCTCGGCGTGCAGCTGCTGCGGCTGCCGGTCAACCTGGGTATCGGCGGAGCGGTCCAGACCGGCTACCGCTGGGCGCATGAGAGGGGCTACGAGGTCGCCGTCCAGGTGGACGGGGACGACCAGCACGACCCCAGCTACCTGCCCGAGCTCATCGCGCCGATCCTCGCCGGCCGCGCCGATCTGGTCATCGGCTCGCGCTTCCTGCGAGAAGGCGGCTTCCGCTCCACCGCGTCTCGCCGGGCAGGCATCTGGTACCTGTCGGCGCTGCTGAGGCTCCGCTGTGGGATTCGCATCACCGATCCCACTTCTGGTTTTCGCGCTGCGGGACCGCGTGCCATCGAGCTGTTCGCCCGAGACTATCCTTCTGACTACCCGGAGCCGGAGGCCGTGGCCATCGCCACCCGCCATGGGTTGCGAGTGCAGGAAGCGCCCGTGCAGATGCGGCAGCGGCGTCATGGGCAGAGCTCCATCAACGCCGCGCGCACGCTCTACTATCTGGCGAAGCTGTCGCTGGCGCTCCTGCTTCTTCCAGTGCCCGACAGGCTGGCGCCGATGGCCCCGGACCAGGAGACAGGCGCGTGACCCGACCCTTGCTGCCCTTGGGGCTCCAGCTCTTCGCCATCGGGGTGCTCCTCGCCCTGCTGGGGTGGGTGGTCTACCTCGTGCGCCGCAGGCGGCTGAGCCTGCGCGACAGCCTCCTGTGGCTGCTGTCGACCGGTACGGCGCTGCTGCTCATGGCCGTTCCGGAGCTGATGCGAGCCATCGCCCGCGCGCTGGGCGTGGAGGTCCCCGCGAATGCGCTCTTCGCGGCCGCGTTCGTCTACGTGCTGCTCAACCTCCTCTCGCTGACCATGGCGGTCTCCTCCTGGGCCGAGAGAACTCGCAGGCTCGCCCAGGAATGTGCGCTGCTGCGGGCGGAGATCGCGCAGCTGCGCGCCCTGGGCAAGCCAGAGACGCAGGAACAGGAGCGCCGTCGTGCAGAGCGCATCTGCTGAGCGCTGCTCGCGCGTCGAGCAAGGGGGAGGGGCGCCCTCGCTGCGGGCCCCTTTCCGAGCGGCTTGCTCGCCCGCTGCGCTGGTGGGGCTGACCCTGGTGCTGGGGACCGGCTGGCTCCTGCGCCTGCTTCTGCTGACGGGGCCGGTGGGCAGCGACGACACCCGCTATCTCGCCTTCGCCGACCACATCGTGTCGCTGCGTCCCTTCGTCGAGCTCGACCACGCGGCGGGGCGGCTGCTGTTCCTGGTGCTCATCGGCATCCCCTACAAGCTCGGCGGCCCCCCCCTCTGCGCGGCCCTCGCCAACGTCCTGTATTCGTCCCTCACCGACCTGCTGGTGGTGGGCTTCTGCTATCGGCGTCTGGGGATCCACGCGGCGCTGGTGGCGGCGGTGGCGATGGCCTTCAACGCCATCAACGTCCTCTTCGCGGGAACCATCCTTCCGGACACGACCGCGGCATTGTTTCTGACTTCGGCGGTCGTCGTCTTCTGGGAGGCGCAGGGTGAAGAGGCGCGGGGCAGACGCCTGCGGAGGATCGCCCTCTCAGGGGCGCTCGCCTGCCTGGCGTACATGTGCAAGGACCCGGGCATCCTCTTCCTGCCGGTCGGCGCGGCGCTGCTCTTCCTTGCGCCGAAGGAGAGGTCCTGGCACGAGCGCCTCCTGGGGCCGGCCGCATTCGCGGGAGCATTCGCCGCGGTCTTCTTTCTCGACGGCGCGGTTTACTGGCTCTACACGGGTCAGTTCACCTACAAGATGCTCGCGACTGCGGCCTGCCACAACGAGGGGCAAACGGCCCTGAGCGCCGCGGAGCATCTCTCGCAGGGGGTGAGCAACCTCCGCATGGTGCTCTCCAAGTGGTCCCTCGGAGGCATGCTGCTGCCGCTCCTGGTAGGCGTCCCCGCCTTGGCGGCCGTGGGGGTGGTCAGACGAGGCTGGCTCGTCTTCTCTGCCGCGGGGCTGTTCTTCCTCGCCTATTCGATCTTCGGAACCTCGAGCTTCACGAGGCTGCTGCCCCTGCCTTTCCAGCCGCGCTACCTGCAGCCCGTCATCCCCCTGGTTGCCATCTCGCTGGCGGCGCTGGCGGATCGGCTGGTGACAGCGACCGGGATGAAGCGGGCCTGGGTGCTCCCAGCCTGCCTCGGCGCGCTCCTTTCGGTGCACGACTTCCGGCTGGTGCGCGAATGGAGCGGGACGCTCTACTTCAGCCCCACCATGAAGTCCCTGCGCACTGCCGTCGAGCTGCTGGGCCACGAGGGCCGGCCCGTCTTCGTGGACTCTTACCTGCTCATGCACTCGCGCCCGTTTCTCGCGCCCGAGACTCATCGCCTCCTCCAGCCCCTGCCTGCAGAAGGACCGCTTCCCGTCGGCTTCTACGTCATCGGCATCCCCGAATACGCCGGCCTTCCGGCAGAGCGGCTCGCGGAGGTGGCCAAAATGAAGGTGAGGCTGCGCCTCGACCTCGACTGGCGGGAGCTGAACCGATTTCGGCAGCTGCGGCCTCGGGGCGGGCAGCCCCTGGTGGTGTACGAGAAGCTTCCCGCCGCCCAGCCCAGCGTGGAGGGTGACACCCCGCCTTGAGAGGCGCCGGGCTAGCCCGACTTTCGCACAATGGAGCCCCTTTTCGCTCTGGCCGGCTTCATCGGCCGGAGCGGAAAGG
>JACRCT010000655.1 GCA_016218885.1 Deltaproteobacteria bacterium
CCCAGGGCGCTGGCGGCCTCGAAGAGCTGTGGAAGGAAGGTCGCCCGCTCGCGGGCCACCGAACCGACGTGCGACTCGGAGTAGCTGAGCAAGAAGAGCGCCGCGGTGATCGCCATGAAGGCGATGAGCGTCAGGCTGACCGTGCGCTCCACGGTCGCGTCGGGGATGGAGCGGCGATGGAGGGTCACCTGACGGCGCCCGCGGATGCGAGAGACCGCCAGCGCGATGAGCACCGCCAGGGAGGTGGTCTTGATCCCGCCGGCGGTCGAGCCCGGCGAGCCCCCGACGAGCATCAGCAGGACGGTCAAGTAGCCGGCCGAGTTGCCCACCTCGGCGTAGGACACGGAGTTGAAGCCCGCGGTGCGCGGCACTGCTGACATGAACCAGGCGTTGACCACCTTGTCCACCAGCCCCAGGGGAGCGAGCACCCCGTCCCACTCGAAGACGGCGAGCAGCACCGCTCCCCCCACCAGGAGGCCAGCGCTGACCATGATGACGCTGAAGGTGTGCGTGGACATTCGAGTCCGACCCTTGAAGCCGCCGCTCCGCCACCACCGCGCGGCCTCGTCCAGGGAGAGGAAGCCCAGGCCGCCGGCGATCACCAGCGCCGAGACAGCCAGCAGGCTGAAGGGGCGACGCGAGAAGCCCATGAGAGAGTCGCTGAAGGTCGAGAAGCCGGCGTTGCAGAAGGCGCTCACGGAGTGAAAGACCGCGTGCCAGGCTGCCTGCACCATGCCGAAGTCAGGAACCCAGAAGAAGAAGACCACCAGCGCGCCAGCCCCCTCGGCGAGGAAGGTGAAGCGGGCCATATCCAAGGTCAGGGCCACCACCGAGCGCCGCTAGGTGAGCTCGATCGACGGACCGGAGATCATCTCGCTGCGCAGGGACAGCCGCCGCCCCAGCCCGCCGATGATGAGGGTCGTCAAGGCGAACAGCCCCAGCCCTCCCGCCTGGATGAACAGCAGCAGCCAGGCCTGGCCCCAGAAGGTGAAGTAGGTCGCCGTGTCCACGACCACCAGGCCGGTGACGCAGACCGCGCTGGTGGCGGTGAAGAGGGCGTCGAGGAAACCCAGCCGAGGTCCCGTGTAGAGGCCTGGCAACCAAAGCAGGCCCGCTGTGCCCAACCCAATGAGCAGGACGAAGCTGGCCACGAAGAGCCCCTGCGGGGACAGCTCGCTCCACCACAGCCAGGCCCGACGCAGGGGCCGAAGCGGCATCCAGGTTTGCACGGCGGCGAACCATGACCGAGCCCCCGTCCAGGCGCAAGCGTTCTGGGGATCGCAGAGGGGGGCGGGGGCGACAGGTTGGGAGCGCCCTTTGCGACGCGCTCGTCCGTCCGGCAATCCTCCTTGCCGAGTTGCGCCGATAGGGCGCCCTGCCTTACTCACGGGAGGCGTCACGCTCGGCTGGCTGACCCAAGAGGGGCTGCGGCTGCTCGGCTCTGCGTAGACAGGACCCAGGTGAGGTACTTTCCGCGCCATGTTCGAGTTCCCCGAGCCGTCCGAGGAGCTGGTCCGCCGATACGACCTCTCCGCACCGCGCTACACGAGCTATCCGACCGCGCCGGAGTGGCGCCCCGACTTCGGCCCCGAGGCGTACGCGGGCACGCTCGAGCAGGCCGGACGGGAGGAGCCGGCGGCGCCCTTCTCTCTCTACGTTCATCTGCCGTTCTGCCGCGAGATGTGCACCTACTGCGGCTGCAACGTTGTGGTCACGAGAGATTCATCGAAGGCCGACGAGTACCTCGATCACCTGCTCCTGGAGATGGACCTCGCCTCGGCGAAGCTGGGGGAGCGGCGGCGCCTGGCGCAGATCCATTGGGGTGGGGGCACACCCACCTTCCTCACCCCGGTGCAGATCGAGCGGCTGTGGAAGGCGATCACCGATCGCTTCTCGGTCGAGCCCGGAGCTGAGGTGGCCATCGAGATCGACCCGGTGGTGACGACGGTCGAGCAGCTGGCGTTGCTGCGCCGGCTCGGCTTCAACCGCCTCTCGATGGGCGTGCAGGACTTCGACCCCAAGGTGCAGCAGGCGGTCAACCGCATCCAGCGGGCCCAGGACACCGCGACGCTGGTGGACCAGGCGCGCGGCCTCGGCTTCAGCGGAGTGAACTTCGACCTGATCTATGGGCTGCCCTTCCAGACGAAGGAGAGCTGGGGCCGCACGCTGGAGCGGGTCCTGGAGATCCGCCCGGATCGCCTGGCGGTCTACTCGTTCGCCTACGTACCGGACATGAAGCCGCACCAGAGGAAGATCGATCGCGCCTGGCTGCCGATGGGGATGCCCAAGCTGGGGCTGTTCCTGCAGGCCTATCGGTCCTTCCTCGGCGCGGGGTACCAGGCGATCGGCATGGACCACTTCGCGTTGCCTGACGACGAGCTGTCCCGCGCACAGCGGCGGCGCGCGCTGGGCCGCAACTTCCAGGGCTACACTGTGACCGCGGCCAAGGACTCCATCGCCTTCGGCATCACCGGCATCAGCGACGTGATGGGCGCGTTTGCGCAGAACGCCCATCTGCTCAAGGCGTACTACGCGGCGATCCATGCCGGACGCTTCGGCACCGAGCGCGGCATCGAGACCTCCGCCGACGACCGGCGGCGGCGACAGGTGATCACCCAGCTCATGTGCAACTTCTGGGTCGATCTCGGGAGCGACGCCTACTTCGCCAAGGAACTGGAACGCCTGCGCGCGTTCGAGAAGGACGGGCTGCTCGTGATCGACGGCACGCAGGTCGAGCTCACCCCGCTCGGCCGGCTCTTCGTGCGCAACGTGGCCTCGACCTTCGACGCCTACCTGAGCAAGGAAGGCAAGGACCGGCCGACATTCTCGCGGACGGTGTGAGCAGCCTCCGCGACGGGAACCAACTCCCGCCGCGGAGGCGACCAGCGCTCAACGCGAGTGGCTAGTCAATGACGCTCACGCAGCCTGAAGGCGCGCAGAGAAGCCCCAGCGCGCAGTCGGAGCCAACGACGCACGGAGCGCCCTGGCTTCCAGACGCGCAGAGACCGTCCAAGCACGCGTTCGAGAGGCAGTCACTCGAGACGACGCAGGGCCCGCCGGTGCCCACCGCGATGCCCGTGCTGCAGCTGCCGTCTTCCAGGCACACTCCCGAGACGCAGTCGGTGCCGGTTTCGCAGGGCGTTCCCGGGCCGGCGATGCCACAGAGATTCTCGACGCACAGGCCCGACAGACAATCCGCGCCTTCGACACAGCTGTCGCCCGGCAGGCCAGGAACCACCGTCACGGGCGGCTCCACGATTCCACCGTCAACGTCACTGCCTTGTTCGACACATCCGACGCCGGCGACGACCACCTTCTTGGCGTGGATCACCGGGCGGAGGATCCACAGGTCTCCACCCTTGGCCGAGTGCACCGCGATGGACTTCTCGGGATCGAACTCCAGCGTGATCGACGTCTCTTCACACGCCGGCACGTCGAAAGGTCCCACGATCTTGATGCCAGACTGAACGCCACTCGGCACCTTCAGGTCGACGCTGGTCCCATCGGCCAGCAGCACGTGCTGCGGGCCATCGGCCTGCAGGTAAAGACGGAGCTGGGTGATCTTGCCGGCGGGAAGGTCGACGGCTCCCAGCAAGAGACTCGTGGTCTGCACTCCCAGCAGATCGATGGTCCCTGGCGTTCCCGGGAGGGTGACCCAGCCCGCCTCGCTCGAGTGCGCGGTCACTTTGGCGATGGTGACGACGACCTCCCGCAGCTCGGGAGCCTTCGCGGCGGCGAGTCGGACAGCGAGCCGTCCCGTGCCCAGCGCGGTCTGGGCATTGCCCAAGGTGTTTGAGGATTCGCCACTGCAGCCGTAGATGAGGGCAAGTAGACAGCAGGCGAGCAGCGCTGATGAGTGACGCACGTGCATGGTAGGCTCCTTGGGCGGTTACGACGGCGCGCTGGGTATCACCGGCTGTGCCATCGCCCTCTCGGCAGGCACCCGAGCAGCAACCTCGCGAATCGCTTCGCTTCTTCGCGGCACTTCGGGCCTGGCCCACCCGAACACCTGAGGACAGCCGTCCACGGCCTGTGGACACGGCACCTGCCTACACGGCAACGACCAGATCGACCCTTCCTCGCATCGTGATCGCCCCTTCTTGACCACGAAGGTGTGACCCACAAGGTGCAATGGCAGGAGGGCCCCCGATGGCCGTCGCGCGCGGGTCGAGGTGACAATTCCCTCAGGCGAGAGGCAGGTGCTGACCCTCGAGCTGCTCTCGCGCTTCCACCTCAAGGGCATCGGCTAACAGCACCCGCAATGGGGTCTTGGGACGTGGAAGGGCGAAGAGGCCCTGGGCGCCGAGTCCTTCAACATCGACGAGCTGCCGCCGTTGGCCCTCGAGAACATCCACGTACACCTGGTCTGCCGAGCGCGCCTGGCGAGCGCACCCGGGTCGGAACCTTCGACACGGTGGTCATCGGCTCGCACCAGCCATCGGAGTTCAAGGGAATCTCGACGGGGCGCCGTAGCCCGCACCCCGACCGACCCTTGCTCATCGCTTCCTCCCGCCACCCGTCCGCGGCTCGAGCAGTCTTCGCTCGCGCTGCAGCTCGCGCTGTAGCTCTTCAACGCTCGGCAGGTAGGTCACGTACTTGGCAGCGAAGAGCTGCTCGCTTTCATGCAGCACCGAGTAGCGGGCCACCGCCTCGTTCTTCTCAGCGCAGAGGATGAGGCCGATGGTCGGGGCATCTCCCTCGGTGGTGCACTGGTCATCGAAAAGACGCACGTAGCTGTCCATCTGACCAACGTCCTGGTGCGTGAGCCTGCCAAGCTTCAGGTCGATGAGCAGGTAGCACTTGAGGATGACGTTGTAGAAGACGAGGTCCACGTAGAAGTACTCGTCGTCGAAGGAGATGCGCTTCTGGCGTGCGACGTAGGCAAAGCCCTTGCCCAGCTCGAGCAGGAAGTGCTGGAGCTTGTCGATGATGGCGGATTCGAGTCCGGCCTCCCGGAGCTGATGGCTCTCGGGCAAGTCAAGGAAGTCGAGCACGTAGGGGCTCTTCAGCGCGTCCACAGGCCGCTCGAGGACCAGTCCGCGTGAGGCGAGATCCATCACTCCAGCCTTGTCGCGGCTCTTGAGCAGGCGCGCGAAGAGCTGGGTGTGGATCTGGCGTTCGAGGTGCGGCACGCTCCATCCGTCTCGCTCGGCCTCGATCTCGTAGAACTGGCGAGCGGCGCGGTGCTCCACCTTCGACAGCGCTCGGTAGTGCGACCAGCTCAGGCGCTCCGAGAAACCCGCGAGGCACGTGGCTTGGTCCGCCGCGGAGGCCAGGGCCGCGAAAACGTCACTTGCCTCGTGACGAATCTGACCGCGGTTGCCAGATTCGTCACAAGACTTGTGACGAATCCTGGGCTGGCGCTCCGCATACGCCTGATAGAAGAGCCGGAAGTACTTGAGGTTCGTGGTCGAGAACCCACGGCCGAATCTCTGACCGAGCCGCCGCGCAAGCTCGTCGATTACCTGCCTCCCGTAACCAGCGCGGGTATCGCCACCCTGCACCTGCTCGACGATCTCGCGCCCGATGTGCCAGTAGGCGAGTACCATCTCGTTATTCACCGTGCGGACAACGCGACCGCGGGCATCCTCGAGGATGAAAACGATTCGGGCAAGCCAGGGCTTGCCAGGTCGTCCTCACTTCCGATCGATC
>JACRCT010000037.1 GCA_016218885.1 Deltaproteobacteria bacterium
ATCTTCTTGAGCTCGTTTGCTCCCGCGACGTCTCCGTTGCGCTCCATCTGCTGGATCTTGGGAAGGTAGGGCTTCGGGTCCATGCCGATGGGCCGCGACTCGGGGATCATCCACTGGAGGGAGCCGACCTCGATCGAGCCTCCCGGGGTCGCCGCCAGGATGCCCTCCACGGTGGGCGGCACCATCCCCGTCTTGGCGAACTGCTTGTCGAACTCGTAGGCCGCCACCTCGCGCGCGTAGAACGAGCGGTCCTTCCCCTGCCAGGTTCGCTCCGGCTTCCAGACGGCGCGGACCGGCACCCGAGTCCCCTGAGGACCGGGGAGCGACTCCTTGAAGGTGAGGAAGTACACGGAGTTGAGGTTGGTGCCCTTGTGCTCGACCGTCTTGGAGTAGTCGATCTCGCCGCGCGTCATGATCGCCTCGAGCGCCCGAGCGCGTTCGGCCTCGGTGAGCGATCTCTTGGCCAGCAGCGGGCCTATCTCGGGGTCCTTGGCAAGGGGGCCGCGCAACTGCGGGGAGCCCTCGCGTCGAGCGATCGACTTGGCGGCTTCGAGCCCGTGGTAGAGGTCGGAGGAGTTGCCCTTGCGGACCAGGCGCAGCAAGGCCGGGACGTCCGCCTGGGTGCCTATCTCGCCGAGCTTCTGCGCAACCTCGCGCCGCAGCGCCGTGTCACCCTCGCCCGGGGAAGAGAAGGTGTGCAGGACGTAGCGCAGGGCGCTGGTCTGCTGCTGCTTGATGGATTGGCCACCGAAGACGACGTCGTCGAAGTCCGAGCCGCGCCGCTGGGCGGAGTAGTGGCCGAGCTTCTCGGAAACGGCTTGCCGCAAGCCTCCGTCGTTTCCGAAGGTGTTGAGGAAGGTGCGGTCGATGACCTGCAGCGCGGACGCCTGGAGCGCCTTCACCTCGGCGTCGACCATCTTCGGCGCGCTTCCCGACGACCACTGCTCGAGCAGCGTCCTCAGCTGCGCGGCGTCGGGGCCGGCATCGGAGTGGCCCACCAGGCCCGTCTCTCCGCTGCGCCCGAGGTACCTCTTGCCTCCCAGCGAGACGTCGCCGGAATTGCGCAAGGCCTCCAGGTCCACGGTCGGCTTCTGGTCGAGCTGCGCTCGCTGCAGCGGTGCGGAGTCGAGTATCGGCTGGATGAGCCGAGTGAGCGGGGAGGCGCCACCCGGGTCTCCGTGGGCGGTCGCCAGCAGCTCGTCCACCAGCTGTGAGGCGGAGAAGCCCTTCGCCTCCGGGTGCGCGCGCAGGCCCTCGGCCTGGATCTCCTGCCACCGCGGGTGGCGGGTGAAGGCGCCGACGACCTCGTCGAGCTCTTTCGGGCCGAGCTGGTGGAAGCGCAGATGGGACACCTCGTGGGCGAGCACGCTGTCGGCGAAGGGCTGGTCCAGGGCCTGCCTGTTGACGACGACGTCCCCCGTGACCGGGTCGAAGGCGGCGACCTGGTGGCGGGCGATGGCGTCGTACCGGGAGTTGAGCTGAGCGACTGTCTCCGTGGAGAGCCCGCGACCCTCGAGCTCGAGCTTGCGGAGGGCGACGAACCGGGCGAATTCCTCGGAGTCGAGGGCCACGGCGGTCGGGGTTCGGGGATCGACCTCGCGCAGCGCCTGGCGCAGAGCCTGGGAGCCGGCGGTCGGGTTCAGCGCATACCGATAGGCGGCGCCGGCGAGCGTGGCGTTGAGGCCGAGCCCGATCCCCGTCTGCGCCATCGAGCGCCAGAGCTTGGAACGCTCCGCAGCCTTCGTCTCCTCGGGAAGAGAGCTCGCCTGGATGTCGTACAGCGCCTTCGAGAACTGGGCCGCGAGCGCGCCCAGGGCGGCGACCGAGGCCCCGCCACCGAAGGCGGCCGACTCCTTGGCCATCTCCCGCAGCAGCATGTCCTTGCCCAGGGAGGTGATCTCGGACCGGCTCATGGAGGCGAGTGCCTCCGGTCCCATCGAGTTGGCCACTGCCCTCTCGACCCGGGCCGTGAACCCCGCCATCAACGCCTCGGCCTCTCTCCTGGTCGCCGCCGACCCGTACCCGCTCAAGGCCGTCAAGCCGCCCTTCCCGGCCACCTGCATCCCCTTGAGCGGCGCGAAGACCGAGGCCACGTCGACGGCGAGCATGGTCGTGTCGAGCAGGCTCTCCTGCCAGCTGCGCGAGTTCAGGCCGGTCTGCGAGGCCTCCTGGATGTTCCCCGCGCCGCGCCAGAGGTTGCGGGCCTTGAGCGACCCGACCCCGATTCCCCCGCCGGCGATCGCCCCCACTGCTGCTCCGGGGATGGCCCCGACGCCGAAGAACCAGGCCCCGATCGCCGCCCCCGCCGCCGCCCCCGCGAGCGAGCCCCCGACGCCATCGCCCAGCGCCTCGCCCATCGATTCGCTGTTGGCCTCGGCGAGCGCGACCTGCAGGAAGGCGACGGCGGGAGAGTCTCGGGATTCCTTCTCGACCTTGTCGAGAGCCGAGCGGACCCAGGGGGTCCGCGGGTCGGCGCCGTAGCTTCTGCGCAGATGATCGAGCGTCTCCTGAGCGGCCTTGGCCTGATTCGCGGCGAGGTAGCCCTCGATCTCCACCAGCCCCAGCCGGGCCCCGAGCTCAGGGCCTCCCAGGCCCTGTGCCTCGGCTTCCTCGCGCAGCCCACGGATGGCGGCGGCGTTGGGCAGCCGCTGCGGCTGCTCCGCGCTCTCGGCGAGGTGGCAGAGCGCGGACGCTTCACGCAGGAGCGAGGTGGCCTCCAGCCCTTCGCGGGCGCTGGAGGGCACCATCGCCGACGCCTGCTTTCGGGCCAGGGAGAAGGCCGAGCGGGCGCCCGCGGCGTCACCGACGCTCTGCAGATAGAGGCCATCGGCGAGGGCGGCTTGTGCCCTCAGCTCCGGGCGCTCCAGGCGGCTCGCGACCTCGCTCAGCAGCTGGCGGGCGGTGTTCATCCGGCTCACGTCGCCCGCGCCTCCTGCCGCTCCCGCGAGGTTGGCCAGGGCTGCCAGCGCTCGCTCCTGGCGCGCCGGGGGGAGCGCCCCGATTCGCCCGGCGGCATCCTCCAGCTTGGGTCTGGAGAGGAAGCCGACCGTCGTCGCGGTCAGGTACTTGTCCAGTCGGTACCAGGGACGCTCCTTGCCGTCCGATGCGATGGAGCGCTCCTCGTCGGGCGCCAGCAGCGCCCGCGACGGGTCGGGCGAGAGCCCCAGCGTCGCCCCGAGGCACAGCTCGAGCTCCGAGAGCTGGACCGGGGTGTCGTTGGCAGCCCCGTGCAGGTCGGCGCGCACGGAGTGGCGCAGCGCCTCCTGCTCCTCCAACAGCGAGCGGACCTGCTCCAGCGCCACCGCAGGGCTCGAGCTCGAGCTCGAACTCGAGCGACCGACGCGAGCGAGCGCCGCCTGCTCCAGCGCCTCGAGCTCGGTCTCGGCAGAGTCGAAGTGGCTGCTGATCTTCGCGTCCAGCGGCTTCAGGTCCACAGCGCGGGTCGCCTTGGCCCCGCTCGAGACGGCGAATGCGGGCAGGGTGGCGAGCGCGCGAGCGCCGTTCACGTGGAGCGCCGCCTTGCGCGTGGTGAGTGTGGTCCGAGCGGCAAAGTCCAGGTCGGGGGATGCCAGGGCGCGATCGAGGCGGCCCAGCGCGACTTCGAGGACCCGCTCGACCCCCTCGACGTCGCAGCGCTTGACGTGGGCGGCGGCACACTGCTCGAGCGCAAACGACTCGGCCAGGGTCGTCTTGACCTCGAGCGCCCCCGTCCCCTGGGCAGGACGACCGCTCGCGCCAGGGACGGCCTGGCGAACCTGGACCCGGGCCCCGTCGAAGGCCTCGAGGACCGCGGCGGTGTTCCCCTCGGAGGCAGGCTTGGCGGCCCTGGCCTCGGCTCTCCCGATCAGGCTCTCGCCGTCGGCCTGGACCGCGCCGCTGAGCAGCCCCGAGGCTGCCGTCGAGAGCTGCCGCTGCGCCTCCGAGAGTTGGATGAGCTCGGCCTGGCTCAGCGGCGTCGCCAGCTCGAGCGAGCCCTGGGCGGCCAGCGAGAGCGCCCCGGCGCGAGCGCTGTCCAGCAACTGGGCCGCGAGCCGCATTCCCGCCGGAGTCGCGGCCAGGGCCACCGAGGTCCCTGCCTCGAGGTGCTGGGGCGCGCTGGCGGGGCCGGGGAGCGCCGGGTTGGCGCCGGCCAGCATCGACAGGTGTCGAGCCGACACCTCGCCCTCCGGGATATCGAACGCCGCGGCGGCGAGCTGCGACCAGGACATGGGCCGCGACAGCGTCGCGGATAGCGACGGGCCGAGCTTGGCCCGCTCCAGGTGCAGGCCGCCGGTCTCCCACCGGCCCAGGACGCGGTCCGCTTCAGTGGAGGAAGGCGCCGCGGGTCCTTGTCGAACGCTCCTCTCCACCCCTTTTGACGAAGGCTCGAGCAGCGCGGGGCGCTTCTTCGACGCCGCGCAGAAGGTATCGGCATTCTCCCGCGGGGAAACGGTCGTGCTCGGGGGAGCACCGGTCTGCGCCTGAGCCGGGGCGGGATGACGCGCCGGGGATGCATCGGTGCTCCTGCGCGCCCCCGGAAGAGCCGCGGGGACTCGACCGGGTTCCATCTTCGTCGTGGCCATGGCGTTCTCCCCGTCTCGGCGGGCTCAGCCCGCCGGTCCCCGGCGTCGCACACCCTGAATGTGAAGGAAAGCGGTCGACGATTGCAAGCTATCGTTCCGCCTCTTCACTTTGCTTCGTTCAGAGAGCGCGAGCTGCGACATGGAACTCTTTGGTGCGTCGTACTCACGGCGGCCGGCGCGGACGAAGAGATCCATGAAGAAGAGCACCCTGGTCGTCTAGTTGGGTCTTCGGCGAACCTTGACCCGCCACGGCACCTCAGCCGAGCATGCGCAACATCTTCGGTTGCCCGGACGACGATTGGGCGAGCTTGTGTTGCGCGGCGATGAGGAAATGCCATGGTGCGACAGGCCTTTAGCGCGCTCTTCGGCGTGAGCGCGTCCTGCTTTCTCTTCTCCTGTGGGTCAGCGCAGGTCCTTCCTCCTCCAGGGCCCGCGGACGCCTCGAGGGAGCTCGCCTGCACTCGTAACTTCCAGTGCCCAGCCGACTCGCTCTGCATCGACGGTTCCTGTGTGGCTTTGGGCAAGGATGCCGGGAGTCCCGCCGACGCCGCAAAGCCCCAGGCCGGCCCTGATGCTCAGAGCGAGGCTGACGTCGGGTCGACGGCCACCGACGTCGGGACGGGCGGCCCCGATGCGGAATCGGTTCGCCCCGACGCCTCACAGACCATCCCCCCGGATGCGAGCGCGTGCCAGCGAGCGACTTGCGCTTCTCTCGGCGTCGAGTGCGGCTCGTGGGATGACGGCTGCGGTGGCGATCTAATCTGCGGCGATTGCACCAACGCCTCCACCACCTGCGAGCAGGGCCACTGCGTCAGCACCTCGCAGCTGGACTGCTCGGGGATCTCGTCGCACTCGGGGTTCGAGCTGTGCGTGCACACCGACGAGGTCTGTGCCGGGGTCTTCACCAATGGCGCCGGCTGCACCGCCTTCTGTGCTGCCGCGGGCCTGAGCTGCGTGGCGCGCTACGGCGGCGACACCGGCTGCCAGAAGGAAGCGCAGAACATCTTCCCCTGCGCCGACGACAACGGCCACCTCTCCGACTGGTGCGAGTGCGGGTCCGGAGTGGTCGTCCCTCCCGACCCCACCTGCAGCAGCAGCGCTTCCAACCCTCCCCGCCAGCTCGAGATTCACTACGAGCAGGCGACCTACCAGAACCGCTCGGCATGGGTCCTCGAGTGCCGCGACTACGCCTACACCGCGTATCAAGCCGAGCATGAGCAGTGCGACCCCCTGTACCAATCCGGCTCGGGACGGGGAAGCGCGAGCTTCTTCTTCACCGTCCCCCGCGGTCGGTACGACGTCTTCCTGGTGGGCCGCCACACCGCCAACCGCAACTCCGCCGGGGCCCTGGTCCGGGTGCGTTCGGACGGCACCGAGCACACCGGCGCGGTCAACCAGCGCGATGAGGCGGGCATCGTGGCCGACCTGGTGGGGAACTACTGCCTGGGCGGGAACGTCGAGGTAATGCTCGACTCGACCGTGAATGCGCAATCCGACTCGGTGCAGTGGGTGCGCCTCGTACCCAACCCCTGACGCCACACCGCCTGGACCCACCGAATCGCTCGCCGAATGCCCATCCGTCCGTTCTCCGGGAGGGTCATTTGAGGTTTTCGTGCATTCTTTCAAGGGCTTGCGGGACACCTCGCGCCAGAAGACGCGGAGGTACTGCAAGCCCTGGCCTGAAGGCAACATTTGTCTGCTTCAGGCGACAATCCCGATGTAGCTGGAACTACTCCGGAGAAATGCCATGCGTATCGATCGCAACTCGCTCCGCTCCCGACTGTCCCTCGAGGAGATCGCCAAGAACCGTGGGCAGCGCTCGGACTCAAACGCAGGCACGGGCTTCCAGGTTCAGGATGGCTTCGACAGGCCGGAGACCCGGCAAGCCGACGCGAGCTCGAGCTCCACCGACCGCAACGGCATCGGCGGCCTGATCAGCATGGGCATCGGGGCCATCGGCGGGTTCCTCTTGTCGAAGGTGGTCGACAAGCTCCTCGGCAAGTCCAAAGGCTCCGACCAGGCACAAGGCACTTCGGCAAGTGGCCTCAACGCGAAATCCAGCGATGCGAGCACCTTCCCCGACGCAAGCAGCGTGATCTGCGAGTCGGTGACCTCGGAAGGCACTGGGGCATATCACGGCACCGCCGGCTTCCTATTCCCGCCCTCCTGGCTGGGAAAGATCGAGTCCGTGAAGATGGGCGACGAGGTGGGGCAGATGGGGACGCCCTGGAACGGCCAGGAGATCTGCCGATTCCTGAAGCCCGGCCACGAGTACACCTGGCCTCAGACGCTGACCATCAAGGCCGGTGGCCAGACCTACTCCATGCAGGTCACCGAGCAGATGATGCTCGGCACCAGCAGCTCCGGCGCCGCCACCAGCGGCACCTCCTCCACCAGCGGCACCTCGGGCGGATCCTTCGATGGGACCACCGAGAAGCTCGACGGCTATGGCGGCTTCTTGTGGAAGCCCACCTCCGAAAACGACGGGAAGCTCGTGGTGCTTCTCCCGTCCAAGTACGCGGGAAAGGTGAAGTCGGTCGAGGTCCAGGACGCCCAGGGCAACACCCTCGAAACCGGCAAGTACTCCGCGAACGCCAACGGCGGCCGTGATCACTTCCGCTTCGGCAAGTCCGGCTCTTCCTTCGGCGACAACGTCTATGTGGTGGCCACTCTCTCCAGCGGCGAGAAGGTGCGCTACCCGGTCGCCCACGGCGGCTCACGCACCGACTGATCGACGAGCCTCTCGAAGGGGGCGCTTCACCTCCTCCCTCGACGAGCAGGTCTTTGATGGATTGCGAGCGCCACCCGCACCCTGGTGGCGCTCGCTGCGCGTCGGGCCACAGGTAGGCCATGGGAGGAGCACCGCGCGGCGGCCCTGCCGACGAGGGGTGGCCTGGCCCTGCCCAGGCTCGTGGCCTTCAGCGGCTCAGTGACGGGGCGATACCAGCTCGCCTCGATCTGGCTACTTGCCGAGCAGCAGAAGAGCGACGACTGCGGCTGCGACGAGCCCACCCGCGATCGCCAGGATCAGAATGAGCGACCGCCCGCGGCCGCCGGCCTGGGGACCTTCGGCGTTCCCTTCGGGTGCGGGCGGGGCCGCGGCCACGCTCACCGCCAGCTTCTCCATCTCGAAGAAGCGCTTGAGGTCGAGGACGAGCTTGCGGTAGGCGACCTCGTCGGGCAGCCCGCCCCGCGAGGAGCGCTCCTGGTGGATGGCCACCAGATGCTCCCAGCTGCGCAGCTCGGCCTCCTTGTCGGCCTGGTGGGCCCAGCCGACCACGTGCGTGGTGCCGACGCCCATGGGCACGAGCTTGATGTGCTGGGTGCCCTGCTTGCCGCCGGCAGTCGAAGGGCCGTCCGGCACCGCCAGCTGCACGCGGTAGTTCGCCGGACGGCCTGCGACGGGCTTCTTGAAGGTCTCGTTGAAGAGGTCGGCGAGGGTCACCGCCTGCTGCGCGAACTCGGTGTACTTGACCGTCACGATTGCCCCCGTCGCCTCACACCATGATCCTCAACGCACTTCCCCCCCTCGAAGCCCTTAGGCTTCAGCCTGCGGCGCGCTTCTGCCCGATGGCCTGCGCCAGGGCGCGCTCCAGGATCTCCAGGGCCTTGTCGATCTCCGTGGCGGAGACGTTCAGGCACGGCCGGAAGCGGATCGAGGTCGACCCCGAGCTCAGGGTGGCCAGCCCCAGGTCCCAGCAGGCCTGGCGCACGGCGTTGCGCTCGGCCGAGGTGGGGAAGGTGAAGGCGACGAAGAGCCCCTGCCCGCGGACGTTGGTGATGACCGGGTACTTCTTGGCGATCGCGTGCAGGCCGCCGAGCATCTTCTCGCCCATGGCCGCGGCGTGCTCGACCAGCTTCTCCTCGCGGATGATCTCCAGGTACTTGATGCAGCGGACCATGTCGACCAGGTTGCCGCCCCAGGTGGAGTTGATGCGGCTGGAGACCTTGAAGACGTTGTCCGGCACCTGGTCCACGCGCGGGCCCACCATGATGCCGCACACCTGGAACTTCTTGCCGAAGGCGACGATGTCGGGGGTCACCTCGAAGTGCTGGTAGCACCACAGCTTGCCGGTGAGGCCGCCCCCGGTCTGCACCTCGTCGAAGATGAGCAGCGCGTCGTGCTTGTCCGCCAGGCGCCGCAGCTCGACGAAGAACTCCTTGCGGAAGTGGTTGTCCCCGCCTTCACCCTGGATGGGCTCGATGATGATCGCCGCGATGTCGTCGGGGTTCTTGGCGAAGGCCTGCTCGATCTCCGCGACCGCCTTCTTCTCCTCCTCGGCCACGCGCTTGAGCTCGGCGTCGGTGATGGGGAACTGGAGCTTCGGGTTGGTGACCCGCGGCCAGTCGAACTTGGGGAAGAGGTCGGTCTTGATCGGGTCGGTGTTGGTCAGGGACATCGTATAGCCGCTGCGGCCGTGGAAGGCCTCGCGGAAGTGCAGGATCTTCGTCCCCTTGTCGCCCTTGCCCGCCGCGCGGTTCTTGCGGATCTTCCAGTCGAAGGCGGTCTTGAGCGCGTTCTCGATGGCCGGCGCGCCGCCGGCGACGAAGAACAGGTACTTCAGCTCGGCCGGCATCGCGTGCTTGGCGAACTGCTCCACGAAGTAGGCGTACTCGGGGCAGTAGATGTCGGAGTTGGAGGGGTTGGCGAGCGCCGCGCGGGTGAGCGCCTGCATGAAGTCGGGATCGCTGGCGAGGCGCGGATGATTGTGCCCCACCGGCAGCGAGGCGAAGTACGAGTAGAAGTCGAGGATGTCCTTGCCGGTGACAGCGTCGTGGATGTACGAGCCCTTCGACTTCTCCAGGTCGATGATGACGTGGAAGCCGTCGACGAGGATGTGCTTCTGCAGGTTGGGGATGACCTCGGCGGGGGGGACCTGGAACCGGCTCATGGCTGAACCTCTCCTTCGACTGGGATGGCAGGTGTTCCTGCGGTTGAGAAGGCTC